>NZ_LR736313.1:0-20194 GCF_902652675.1 Bartonella refiksaydamii | reverse complement strand
GCCTTGGGCTTTGATGTCCTTTTCACTGAACTCATTGCCTCCATAGGTACTCCCTATTTTCAACTTCGCTTCTGAAAACGCTGTCTTAACAAAAGCCTTCATCGAAGTGATCAAAGCACCTCGAGGCAAAATTCCTATTTTCTCCGTAAGATGTTTATCTTTATGAGAGATATTCAAACGTAAGAAATTCACCTGCTGGGTATGAAGATTCCTCCCTTGCAAGGGCTGTGGTAAATGATCTGCCATGTCTTTGTTCCCTCCTATGATTACGCTGCTGCTTCACCACTGTAAGTGGGAATGACAATCGTTCCAAAATCTTGGGCTGTTTGTGCGCTATTTGGCATTTTGAAACGGGTTTTTTTCATTCCTATCAAGGTCTTGGCTGCAACACCAAATTCACGTTCATAATCAAAATACTCTTCTTTAAGCGTGTAATGCGTTGCACTGTGATTTTTGCCAAATCCTATAATCGCACTCTGGGCTCCTAAGAAAACCGCACGACGCACACCTTTCACTACGGTATTATCTGTTGATTTAACACCATGGGTGACATGAATTGCTTCACGTAAAATAACGCCATTATACATGCCTAGTGAACCATCAAAGATCGGGTTCTTCGCACGGGAGGTTGCATAAACGGATTTTTGAATATCTAACCACTCACCAACTGCTGTATTGGTTCGCAATTGCATAACTTGTGTTGGATGTAAATAGAGAACATAAACATCATCACCATTGACATAAACTGGAGAAATTTGCGGATTAGCTAATTTGGCTTGTTTAACCGCTTCATCAATCAATTTAAGACTAAAGCTATGTTTGGCTTTATCAGTGAGATCTTCATCCTTGGTTTTTGCATCTGGGCGGATAATACGTTCACTGCTTGGTGCCATGACTTCATTAAAGCCATAATAAACCGGTTTAATATACACTTCCCGACCATCGACATTGATAGTACGGGCTGTATAACCACATACCTGAAGAAAGAACATGATGCTTAAACGATTGGCATACCAACGAACTAAACCTTCTTTGGCTTTTTTCCGTAAATTTGGGAGAATTCTCTGTTGGTCAATCGAATCATCATTGGCCACACGCACCGCATGTAAAAGCTCGTTAATAACCAGCCTATCATTCATAAATTGAAGTGCTTCTTCATTGCCCTCTAAGGTTTCGCCTTGCGTGACACCGTCCCCAAACAGATTGACCAGCAGACTGAACGTAACGCTATCCCCTGCACTCTTATGGGTTTCGTTGTAAAGCTGGATAATGCTGTTCGAACTTTTGCCAATCAGAGGAGCAATTTTTGTCGCTTTCAAAACTTCATTGCTTAATTTCTGTGACCACAATTTCACTGCTTGCGGATCATGAGTTCCTATATGTGTTGTTGCCATTAATTTCACCTTTCTTTGCTGTAAAAAAACCGGCTTAAAGCCGGTGGAAAACCCGCATCAAGGCGGATTATGCTGTAAAACTTATTGCTTAATCGGAGTCTACACCCATAATTTCATAAAAACGGGCTTCATTCTTCGGATTTGATATCCAAGCATTGAATTCTTTCTCAGACATATTCGCAAGTGTCTCTTTGGTCATAGGACCCGTCACGCCCCCTCCTCCAGATGCCGTTAAGGTTCTCGCAGAATTCTGACGGCTTTGAAGTTCTGCAACTTGATTATTCGCTTGTAATGCTTGGTTCTGATAGCCAAGATTTTGCGCTATTCTATAAATCTCTTCTGCCGGATTGAGATCTCTTTGTGCACAAGTCGCTACAATCGTACGCAATTCATTCCTTATGATCTCAGAAATTGTGTTTGGATCTGCATACTCAGGATAAAGTGACGACCAAGAACTCAATTCCTTCGCACGCTTCTCATAAAGAAAATTTGCCGCATCACCAAAATCACTGGATTTATTTTGAAACGACTTAACAGAATTGTTGAAAAACTGACCAAGACGTATATCATGCTGCTGCTGTTCCTCAGCTTGTCTTAGCGCTTCTTTCTGTTCCCTAATATACGCATCCTGCTCTCGAATCTTATCTAACATCCACGCCACTAAACGAACAGGGTCCTCACGTGGGTCTGGAGGTGAATTTTCACCTTCAACCATTGGCGTCTGGGATTGGGGTTCATAAAACTTGATAAGCGCTTCACGGGCTTGTTTAGCTTGCTCGATAGAGCGCTGCTGCTCTATATTAGGAACAATCTCTGAAGGCTTTTCAACGGGCTGCACAACCGGCTCTGGAGACGTAATGTCATCATTATCAATCGTTTCACCATCATTGACGCTATCAAAAGAGCTCTCATCATCAAAGACCGGTGCCCCAACTCTATAATCTTTATTCATAGCTTCATTCATTTCTGCATTCATTCTTTCGCCTTTCTCAACTATGCATACCTCTGTGTAATGCTATTCGCTCTCGCATGATCTAATTGTGTGCCTGATCATTGAGAAGCTTCTGCCGTTCAATCTCATAGCGTTGTTGCATCAGTTCCGCTTCTGTTTTTGCTCTCTCTTGATGCACAAACAGATCAATCTGCTTTTGTTGCAAATCCATCTGATGCATCTGTGCTTTCGTCTCTAAATCCTGTTGCTTTTCCTGCAACTTCATTTCTTGTTCAGGGTCCATTTGCTGTTGTTGTGCTATTTGCTGCTGTTGGAACTTCTCACTGACACGATTAAGCAATGACGCAGGCAATGGAGAATAACGAAGTAGATCAAGCATAATATCCGGCGTAATAGCATTTTGGAGTAACGGTAAAAGCTGTGTGATGATACCGAAGGTGCGCTCTTTCTCATTCGGGCTGGTTGGCGCATCATCAACCACAATGTCATACTCGACACTCGTTACTTCTTCACGCGTCAATGGAATATATTGCGCATTCTCTTCACCAGATATCCGTACCAAACGCCCATCGGACAAGTAATTCTGTATCAAGTGCAAAATAATCTTACCTTGCCGCTTGCGATACAAACGTAAACCATCAAACAGACAAGCAAGTAGATTTAAACTGGATTGGCGTCGTTGTGCCTCCAAAATACCCGCTTGTGTCACTTCCCTTGTGCCAATGAACTCAGGTGATAAACCAGTCACCTGATTAATTGCTTCTTTTGCTTCATTAAACAACTGGAAAAACCCCGTTGGAAATTCTGCTACGGGTTTGGGTTGGATCTTTCCTTGTGCAAGAGCGCCATCTTCAGCAACCAGCAACGCATCAGCCCGTGCCCAATCTTTCATAGCCTGCCTGATGTCCTTAAACGCCCCTTCCTCGACAATAAGACCACCTTTGGATTGGCTATTGAGGATATACATAACTTGACTAAAATATTTATTCGCCCACCGTTGAGGGTCTTTTGTGGGACGCACAACCCCATAAAATTGCCGTTCTATCTTGTCAAAATACCCCGTTATACACTCCCAACCCAATTGACCAGCTGGAACCATGGGTTGATCGGGGCATAGCAAAACCTTCCTGCCTAAAAAAGCGCGCTTAACAACCTTTTTATTAAAAGCCGCCCCTTGGATACCCGGCATCATGCACTGTAGCTGCTTAAATTCTTCCTCGCTATAATCACGAAGTTCTCCAGTGCTTAAATCAGGTGCTTTGTAATACCTCTCGCTTTCAAACCAACGGCATTCAACAAGCGTGACCATCCGACGACCATTTTCAACATCAATGCTCCCCTCATCACTGTAATAATCAAGATCATTGTGGTGAACACCTCCATGAGAGCTCCCATCCCTTGCCCAATCCGCACTCAGCTCTGTCCAATGGGCTTTGGGAAACATCTGCTTGGCTACTTCCAAAGGCTTGCGGTCCACATACCACAAACGTTGTGCATCGGTTAAATTCGGTTGCACCGCTGCACTGTCCCAAACCATCTTTAACGGGTCTAAACGGGTAATTACCGGTTCACCATCAAGGCTGTTCTCATAATCAAGCCGTGTATCCGTCCATCCCATGCCACAAATGACCGCATCCTGAAACGCATCACTATCAGCGTATTCTGCATGCGCCGTATCTCTAAACCATTCCGCTGCACCGGTAAGCAATTCACTAGGCAATGCCTTCCCAACTTGTCGGGGGATGAATTGCACCTCGCGCTTGTTATTGCGTTCAGAGCCTACAACAGCATTGACCAATGGGGCAATACGATTAAAGGTCATAACGGGGCGGCGTTGCTTTTTTAACGCCGATAAATCTTCTTCATTCCATTGATCACCATTGTAAAAACCAAAATCCTCCCGTGCATGTTCACGCCATTTGTTCACATGCTCCACATCTTCTTTGTACCAACTGACAAGCTTGCGAAACAAACCTTCATGAAAAAGATCAGAGACTTTGCTGTCTTTCTCTAAATGTTCATCATCATGCATCATTCTGCCATCCATGAGGTACTCTCATATTCCGTTCTGCCGCTATAAGCTGGTCGCTTTTGTATTTCTTTTGGTGGTTTGTATGAAATGCACATCAATCCAAAGGCATCTGCCCCATGACTGGACCAATCATGCTCTGCTCCCAAGCCAATATTACGCTTCTCATCCCATTTCTCGTGATACCAGTTCAGTGCCTTGCGTCCTGCTACCGTCGTCTTCTCATTAAACCAAACAGAAGGCAAAACACGGCGGACTGTTTCTATACGTATCTTAACAGCTCCTGCTCCCTGATTAGGGATAACTTTTGTTTGAAAGCCTGCCTGTTTAAGAGCGCTCTCAAAACTCACATTGTGTACACGATCTCTGGTTGCACCATCATGGGGGAGAACCATCAATGCCTTCTCATAACCATTCTGACGTAACCAGCCTATATGCTCTGAGAGCGGTTGCCCCTGTGCTTCATAGTAATCGAGAACACGAATTTCTCGTCCAACAAATTGCGCTATCCATATCGCTGTTGCATCTGCCTTGGCTCCTGTTCCCCCAATGTCCCAAAAAGCACGTATTTGCATCAAGGGGTCACGAGCAACGCGCCCTATCCGCCCCTCTTGCTCGGCTGCCAACATCTCTTTCTGATAGTAAGCACCTTGAACCGCTGTAAGATAAGCCCCTTCCCAGATATGTTTATAGGTCTCGGGGCGGTTTCTCAGATCATCAAGACGTGCTTCATTCAAGATCTTTGGAAACTTTGGATTATCTGACCAGTTGATCTCAACACGCTTGATTGCCTCATTGTCTGAAAAGCGAAAACGCTTCTCAACGGGGGCATTTTCACGCAATGGGTTCCATGTCACCCATAACTCTGCTCGCCATCCCTCTCCCTCTTCTCGTAAAGTCGGTATAAGCGTTTGCCAAGCCGTCTCTGTAACCGGCTCTGCCTCATCAACCCAACAAAGCAAAATACGCCCCATAGACTTGATACTTGCAATATTGCGGTCAAGACCAGAAAACTGAAAGGCTATACGACCATCTATCGACTTAATCGAAGACTCCCCAACCTTGTAATAGTCCTTTAAAAAGTCATGCGCTTCAATGGCGCGTTTAATCTCCTCCAATGAACTTTCTGCTAGAGAATTCTGAAACTGCCGTGCACAAAGAATAGTGCCTGATATTCCTCCCATGCCAAATTGATAGCCTTTTAAAGCAGCCATCAAGGCAAATGATCTTGTCTTCCCAGAACCTCTCCCTCCCCAAGCCGCTCGTACCAAAGCCTTACCTGTAAAAATCGGTATAAGCTTTGGAACAATATTAATCTGTCGTGTCGTCATTGACCAAAGGCGCGATTTCTACACGCGTTATCACCTTAACGGCTCCCCCATCTTCACCTGTTACCTGTAAAGGCAACACCTTACCAAGCAACGCTAAATAAGCCGCTGGACATTCCATAGCCTGCTTTTCCAAATAGGAAATCAAACCATCATTGCCAATTTTATTCCCAGCATTCTCAGCAGCCTTAACCACTGCTTCTTTTAAAATGCGCGTCATTTTATTGGGAACGCCTTTAACCCGCCCTTGACCTGCCTTTGGGGGTATACGCTTTTTAATGGGTTGTGGAGCCTGCTGTGTATTTTGTGATGTCATAAAATACACCCTCCAGATAATAAAAAACCCCGCGTTTGCGGGGATTTAAAACTGCACTGCCCCTCGTCTAGATACAATACGACCAGTGCCGTATTTGTCATTAAATACGATTTGCAACAATTTGTCAACACAAAAGAACACATATTGATACATTCAAAGAGAATCTGTTAGTCAGTGTTAATTATGACAATTTAAAGGATTAAGTAATGAAGTTATTTTTCATACCACGAATTGTAACATTTATAGTTTTTTTTCTATATCAAATGCTATCTATATCAATATCATTTGGATTTACACGTACATTTACACGTGTAGATACTATAGAGCAGTACAATCAACTTTACGATAAATATGCAAGTACAGAATATGAAGACTTTACGCATTTCGACAAGCAACACCAAGCAAATCAATTTGCATACAATAATGGCTATCAAAATATAACTGCCAAATTTGACACTGTATGGCATCGTCACATACTGATCGTTTTATGTGGACGCTTTGTGAATTTACTAAGGGGTGATTATAATAAGGAGATGTCATGGGCGATGCTACCTAGTGTAATAAATACTTTACGCTATGAACATAATTGGAGTGAAGAAAATTTTATTTGGGCATACAACATGTCTATGAGTAGTACAGATCCAATGTTTTATTACGCAAAAAAATTTCTTAGTTCTCCGAGTGGAAATGGCATTAACCCCGAAACACAAGTTGTTGATTTAGTGTCTAGTATGAGAGTCGATAATGGGAGAGGCATAAAAAAAACAGCTAGGTTTTGTAGAGACTTACAAACGATATACAATATGATGAAACCGAAATAGAGAGCACCATTTAACGATCAAAATGCTTTTGAAGCGCATTAAGAGCAACTCGCAATGAATTCACAAGATGTGGTAGCATTTGATCTTCTATAACGAGGTACTGTAGTGCTGCATAAAGATTATACTGTCTATAGAGCTGTTGCGCTTCTTTTAGTGCCTCTTGCACGGCTTGATAATGATTTGTTGCTTTTTGAACCCACCGTTCAAGACTATTGGGGTCTGAATTTGTAGACACATCATCATAAACAGCGCTTGGCAAGCCTTTTGCACAAAGGTAATTATTTCTTATCTGTAAATACTGTTGCGCGGCGTCATATTGCTCTTGTGTAAGCACGCCTTGCAAACAAAGCCGCCCTATGTAAGTACTAGAGAGCGGATTTTTTGCCTCTTGTAGCGTTAAACCGAAGCGTTTTGCACGCATTTCTATTGCCAATTTATCAACAGATTCACGTGGTGCTTTTGCACGTGAGATGCGTCCATTTGGTTCTCTGATACATCCGTTAATTTTAGAGCGTCCCCTTTTTTTATTTTTTTTCATAACACCGCCTTTTATTTAAAAAGGAACACTGTCATTCATAACGGTATGGGGCGTATCAAGAGGTCTATGAAAGCTTCTGTCATAAGGTGTTGATTGCTTTTGATCATCATCATTTTTGCCATCTAAAAGCTTTAACTCGCCTTTGTACTGAGGCAATATGACTTCTGTTACATACCGTTCAACACCGTTTTTATCTTGCCATTTACGGGTTTGGAGCTGCCCTTCAATATAGACTTTGCTTCCTTTATGGAGATATTGGAGTGCTATTTTTGCCAAATGTGGATTAAACACCACAATGGAATGCCATTCTGTTTTGTCTACTTTCTTATTGGTTGCCTTGTCTGTATAGCTCTCAGACGTTGCCATTCGAAAATTAACCACCTCACCACCAGAGGTCATAGTTTTTCTTTCTGGATTGGTACCTAAATGACCAATTAAGATCACTTTATTAAGCATTTGCTTTCTGTCCTTTAATGGAAAATAGTACTTAGAACAAAATGAACTCACAACTGATGGTGGTATAACACATTATGGTGTGTAATTACAAACGAAATTTATTATAACACACTGAATCTAAAGAATGAATCCCATTTTTATTTTATTTAACAGCTTGCACTTTGATACGTTTTGTGCAATAAAGAGATGTTCTTTTATATTTCGATTAGGTTATTTTAATCGTTTATTTGGATCGCTAGCTGTTTTGATAATAAAAGCCGTATCAATTCATTTTGACACGGCTTTTTTTAATTCTATCTTTTAGAATACGCCACAGCCGCTTTAATCAATTCCTCTACAGTCTTTATCTATCTACAAAAGGATATTAAACCTGTAGAAATCTCTTTTCTTCCTGTAACCCATGCCCCCAAAATAAGTTGCGTATCTCCCAAAACACGCGCCCTGCCACCAATAATTGCCTTTCCATAAGCACGTACATTGCCATAAACCTTTGCAAACCCATTAACACACGCCTCATCACAAATTATTGCATTTTCAAAAACCTTCGCATGCCCCCAAACCATAGCAGCATTATAAACCTTGGCATCGTCCCCAACCCAGCAATTACCCTGGTGAGAAAGGTTGTATTCACTTTCAATAAAGCCCCCTAAATCTCCTTTTTTAACACCTCCAAAACTTCTTAAAGCTCTAATGCGATAAAGTGTTCTAACTCTACCATAGAGATGGTCTTTAACTTCTGTAGTTTCATTAGTAAGTTCATATTTTTTGGATACATTTTTAGCGTTCATAGGTAACTCCTAATCTAAATATTCGATAAAATTTTAAATGAAATGGTTATAAGGAGGCGCCCCCGCACCGCCCGCGCCGTTATTTACGCTGCTTTTACGATAGCATTTGTTAAAACACGCTTGGCTTCTGTCGTAACCAATTTGTAATGATCAAGCTCTTTTTCGATTTCATCTATTTTCACAAGACGACTAAAGATGATACCCATGATTTTAGGATAATTTGTCAAAACATACTGGCGAAGATAATTAAAATCATCAAAATCATGTTCTAACTGTAAATTTGATTGCCCCTCAAGCTCTATCCAACGATCGATGATCTTAGCACGCAATACTGTACTGTAACCTGAAATTAAGACCAAACACTCACGTTTAGGGAGGTGGTAGCAAGGACGCCTTTCACCTTTTTTGTCAAGATAACTGCCATTAAAATCAACCGATCCAAATTTGGAGCCGTTAAGTTCCTCAAGCATTTTTTTTTATATCACGCATAATATGAGCGTGTTGCTTACCACACAACTTTGCAATTTCACGGCTAGACATTGTCAACGTGGTTTGAGTGTTTACTAAATTGTTCATAATGAACTCCTACATGTTTAGAGTTTTTAATTGACAGCCCATAAGGGTGCCGGGTGCTAAAAACACGGCATGTAGTCCGCCGCTATACTTTTCCCTCGCGAAGGGTATTGTATGGTATAGCTACACCCGACAAAACCGTTATATGCCAATAATAGCACAAAAATAAAGCCAAATTTTGAAGCAGGAAAAGATTGTTTCGTAACCTATTCGCTACATGTTTAGTGTTTTTAGCACTTGATGATTCGCATAACAGAATAACCCTTTAATGTCAATATGTATTTTTTATTTTTTCATATTTTTTCATTTTGATGCTTACCTAATTGAATATTAAGCGCTTTTGCTATTTCATTGTCCATATCATAAACTTGTGAATAACACTTCTTACCTTCGTTGATAGCCTCATAGATCAACGTCCCCTCACCTTTCCTTTGTATCGTTTTATTCACCTCGTCTATCAACGGTTCACAACTCAACACTGATCTTGGCAAGTTAGCACCGTAAACCCACGCTTTTACTTGCGCTTTGGTACTGAAATCTGCCCCTTTTGGTGTATCGTAATACTGTCCGCCATCAAACTTTTCACACTCTCTTGTGCCATCAGGATATTCGTACAGGTTGTAAAAATACTCTGCCGCTCCGTCTCCCCAAGGGACATAACCAACAGCTGTTGCGATAAACTTTTTTTGCATTGGCTGTTTACGGTTTTTTAAGAACAAATATTTTAAAATCCTCATGCTTTTAGTCCATAATTTTACCAATTGGTCTATTTGCCTCAAAATGGACCGTACAGAAGCGTTTTTAATTTCAATGTGTTTTCTATCGCAAAATCTTTAAATCGCTCTGTACGGCGCCTTTTTGTCGATTTAAATGCATGTCTATTCTCAAAATCATCAGCAAATTTCACTACTTTGCTGTTTTTTCGGATGCTTTTAAATACGATTTCATGACTGATGCTCCCGACAAAAGATCTGCTTTCAAATTTCTGCAATACTCTGCAAGCTCTTCTCCTGTTGGCATAAAGGTTTTCGAAAAGCCGTTTGCTTTTCCGCATATGATATCCTTAACAGCCTGCTTTAGAGCGTATTCTGAAGCATCTGATAAGGCTATGCTATAGTTCAAAGCGATAACATTAGGGTCTATATTTGCTGGTATTTTTAGACCAGAAAGCAAATAAGCAGCCGCCTCGATATGTTCAACCGTAACTTTCCGTGAAAGCAGTGCTTGTAAGCGATTACAGTCTTGCAAAACTTGCGCTCTCTCCTCCAGCGTCAACGGCTTTCCATACATAGAGATTGGAGGATACACACTCCGGTCCACTCTCTTGGAAAGTGCTTGCAAATGAACTGATAGCCTCTGTATCTCTGCTGCATTCTGATCCATAAGAATCGCTAGTGGTGATTGCTGCTTTGAGTGTACTGAAGCTTTGTGAAAGGCTGTTTGTGAAGTTATTTGTTGAGAGCTTATAGCGTTCGTTTGCATATCGTTTCTCCTGTTCTAATTTCTTGGCTAGCGTTCCATTCTGGTTAATAATCCAACCACACCAAGCACTTTGCCAATCGCGATTGTTTGCATTTCGACATGGGTTGGCTTTCCAATGAAGTTTAAATCTTTCGAATTCTAATAACGCCTCATCATGCGTTAAGCCTTTATCGATTGCGTATTGCAAATCGGGTTCAAAATCTTCTGGTACGCTTCCAAGTTCTTTTTTCCCCTTACTTCGCTTGGCTTTCTTAGGAACGCTTTCTTGCTCGTGAATGATTGGTTGGTTGGTTTCTAACGTTTCGATTTGTTCTGATTGGCTGTCAACAGCAGCAACCTCAGTTGGCTCTTGAACCAAATTAGTTGTTTCTAAACTTTCAGAACCAATTTCTTTTTTTGCTAATACGATAGTATTAGTTTTTTTATTATATATGTTTGTATTGTTTGTATTGTTTGTTATAGCATCACAAGCATCATGCTTAGCATCCTTAAGCATACCGTTAGCATCATGCTTAGCATCATTAGCATTATCACAAGCATCTTTTGTATTTTTATCCCATCTTGCCTTCGCTGCCTTCTGCGCTCTCTCTGAAAACTTATTCAAATTCTCATTAGAGTTGTTGAGTTCCTCTTCAACCTGTAAACTCCATAAACGACCGTCTTCTAAACGTATCAGTTTCTCATCACTCAATAAAAAATCTAGCGCTTTATTAAAAGCTTTTACTGAACAACCAGAAATGCGTGCTAATATAGAGGCATTCTCAAGAATTGGCTGTCTCTTCTTATACATAAGCAATATCAACATCATATAAGTCGATATTTGATGCGACGTCATTCCACTAGCATCAGATACCCAATCAGAAGGAAAACAACGAACCCAAGCTAACTTAGTTGACATATTTTACCTCCTTTTCTTCATTATTATTAAAGGTAAAATTATCTAGCTCTTCACTGAGGTTATTGAGTTCTTCTTCAACTTTTAAACTCCACAAATGACCATCTTCTGAAAGAACAATATGTCCAGATCTAAATAAGTAATCTAATGCCTTCTGAAATCTTTTTACTGAACAACACGTAAAATGAGATAATATTTGCGCATCATTTACAAGAGGCTCTCTAGTGCGCAACATTTGCAATCGCAATCGCATATAAACATTGCCTTCAATTGCGGGTAAACAAGCAAGATCAAGAAGCCACTTGTCTGCAAAAAGCCTCGTCCACGGTAATTTACTGGACATACCCAAATTCCCTTTCTTTAACTAAATATAAAGTTGCTAAAGCATCTGCTTCATTATCATCTTTCGGATTGTGCCCTTTTGCACGCACCGCCTTAATCATCTCTTCTTTCGACGCATTCCCCTTGCCTGTCGTCACTTTCTTAATCGTACAAACCGGTATACCCTCATATGGTATCTGATGCTGTTCACACCAAGCCGTTAGGTGACCTAATAAACCACCGTACACATGTGCTGCGTCTGTACCTTTATGACGCCTCACCTCTTCAAAATACACCGCGTCAATTTGACCTGCTGTCTGCTTTATTTCTGATAGCCATTGTTTAAAACGCAAGTAACGCATTCCACCGCCTTCAAAACGGCGTGATTGAAAATTCACGGTACCACTGAATATGTCACCACTTGCACCACGTATCGCCCACCCCGTTTTGGTACCTAGATCAAAACAAAGAATCGTGTTATTTACCATGTCGCTCCATATAAAATGTGTTTTATAAGATTGTTTTTTCCCAAAACTGGAGGGAACAGTGCCTAATAATGATACAACCCAAAATGCAAACAATCAAAAGACATGCGTTTCACTGCCACCTTTAATTGTTACGTCTTGTTATGAGAATTTTTCTGATACTATCCCATGGTTTAATTTTCAAAACACAACTCCTTTTGATATTAAAGTACACTCTGTTTCTGCTATTTATCACCAAAATCCACATGCTGATAATAAATGGGAAAGAAGTGACCTGTGGTCAAAAGCATTTCTTTCTATTGGGATGTTTAATCCACCCTTTCCAATTCATATTCCTAGGATCGAAAATGAAATTTATTTTATAAGCCCACCAGAAAAGCCAGAAACAGAAGTATTACTGAAAAATATAACTATTCCAGCACACAAAAAGCATTTAGCTATAATGGGTATACAGTTTTGGGCAGATATTGATCGTACATGCATTGCTTCTACTAAACTCACCTTTCAATTTTCTCCAACATATGATTTCACAAAAATTTTTAATGCCGATGTTTTTTTAGAAGGAATGTTCTTATTTTCTCCTAAAGAAGAAGCTGAACGAATCCAATGTGAATGGGATGAAATAGAAAACATGACAGAAGAATTAAAATCATATCAATTACGAGGCATTTTATCTAACATGTAAACTGCTTATTATGTTTCTCAAATAACCCCTGAAACTTCTCTTTGAAAGCTCGCTTGTCGCCGTGTATCTCTAAGTTCAACATTGGTCCTAGTGTGCTTTTAGCTATTAAATGGTTGTGTTCATCAAAAGAAAAATTCCAATCAGAATTACTAAAAACGAGCGTGCACCCCTCTGGTAAGCCTATTGCATGTATTAAATCGTCTGAAGTACTAAAAGTATAACGTGGTGTTTTTTTCATATTTTTCTCCTATCCTTTAAACTATGATTGTTATTTTTTGGACACATTTCATTGGGAGCTTTTCTTCCTAAGTTCATCTTTTAGATCTCATATTTTCTTGTTTCTTTCTTGTAACTCATCCCTAAGCTGTTGTGTCTGTTTAAAATAATGATAAACTTCATAGAGAAAATACAAATTAGTCGTTATAGAAAGAACTGTTGCTGCTGTACTCATCTCTCTCTCCTCACTTACCCTTCTTCTTACTCTTCTTATTCTTATGAGGCGGCGCTTTTACTGCTTCATCACGCTACTTAAGCTCTTGTGTTAGTCTTTGATCTTGCTCGTCGCGTGATTGCACATTGCTTCGAGTGTCATTACAACTTCACTTACATTTCTGAACGCCTTTTCATGCTCTTCAGTCTTTTGTTTTAGTTGTTTCATTTCCTCGTCGCGTTCTTCAAGCTCTTGTTTTAGTTCTTCAATTATCTTGTCACGTTCTTTAAGATCCGCATCACATTCATCAATTGTCTGCTTGCTTTCCTTTAAATACCTCAACTCATTCTCTCTCATTTCTTTCTTAAGATTATTAACCTGCTCTTTAAGTGCTTTAACTTGGTCACGATAATGCAAGGCAAAACGAAATATGACCCCTCCTAAAAGCAAAACTGAAAACGTCACTATCCATAAAATTTCATTTAAACTCATCTTTATCTCCTTTAATTTTTATGAAGGCGGTCATCATGACCAATCTGTTGTGCTTCGCATTCCATTAAAAAAAGAATGCAACAAGCCGCATGTGCCAAGTGTGACAAATCACTCTCAGCATCCTTATGCTCTCCACCAAACCATGCTAATAAATGACGTAAAGCAGCACCGTGAAACCTGCTCCAGTGCATGCCATTACGCCAATTGTTTGCTCCGTACTTCTTTGCCCCAAACTCTAAAACTTTACCGATTTCAATCAGTGCCAACGGTGGGATTAGTTCAACACGCGCCTTACCAGCATCATCCTTATGTGCTTCGTTTGTGCTATATGAAACGTGTTTACGCATGTAAACTTCGTCGTTATCGCGAAAATCTTCATAGTCACAAACATCGGCATTGCCGTAAATCTTGGCATTCTCTCTAATCTTGGCATGCCCGTGAACTAATGCATTGTCATAAACTTTAGATTGATTGAAAACTTCGGCATTACCAAAAACCTTGGCTTGACCGTAGACACGTGCTTTGCTGTAAACCTTAGCATCCCCATAAATGCGAGAATTGCCGTAAACTTCTGCTTCGCCTTTTACTGAAGCATTCTCATAAATTTGTGCTTCACCGTAAACGCGAGAATGATAAACCTTGCTATTACCGTAAATCTTTGCATGATCATAAACATACGCAAAATTAGAAACTTCTGCACAACCGTATACTTGTGCATTTCCAAAAACACGAGCCCTGCCACCAACACGTGCATCTCCAAAAATCCTAGCATTGCCAAAAACATATCCACGGCTAAAGGAATCATCTACCCAACAATCCCCTTCATGTGATAGGTTACCTTCATGTTCTATAAAACCACCAAAATCACCTTTTTTAACGTTTCCAAAGTCTCTCAGTGCCCGTATGCGACGAAGCATTACAATACCATGTGAATTATTCTTATCAGGATAAAGCGTTACTCCTTGGCGTGTGAACTCATATTTCTTTTCTACAGCCATCATCATCTCCTTAAGAGCGCAAAGTCTCATCCGCGCTATCAACACCGCAGCTCTTGAAAATCTTCGTAATTGGGGGGTGTTGCTCTTGCATTAATCTCTGCAAGCGTTCAGGATAAAAGAAATCATCAGGACGCAAATCTATGCCATGGTCACGGGCATAGTTTAAAATTTTTTGCTGGTGTTTTGCTGGTATCGAATTACGCCATCTGCAAACAGATGATACGTCCCTTCTAACTATAGTTGCTACCGTTTTGAAACCACCTAAATATTTTATGATTAATCTCGAAGGCATATCTATCTCCATAACAGCGTAATAAATAATTGCACTTTTTACATATGTCAACAGAAAATGCACCTTTCACATTTTTGCATTTTACGTATTTTTAGGGATAATGTTTAGATTATGAGTAGCAATATTGAAAAAAGCATCCAACAATGGCTAGAAAAAAAATTAAACGAGCGCGGACACGGTGCTCAAATAGAATTAGCTGCCTACTTGGGAATCCATCAGTCCACTATAAGCAGAATGATTAATCCTTACAAAAACGGAAAATCAAGAAGCATTAGTATTGGGGAATTAGTTAAAATAGCCGAGTTTTTTAACGAGCCCCCCCCAAATTTCTTCAATGATGTTGATCAAGAGTTTATGAATTTTTATCGTGATCTTTCTGAAGAAAACAAGAAGTCTGTGATTTTATATATTGAGTTTTTAAGGCAATCAAAAGATAAGTAATAGTTTCCTTTTCTTTCTGAGAAAACCCTTTTAAAAGATTAGAATCTTGTTCCTCTATTTGCATTTTGTATCTCCATAAATTGTGGATAGTGCATTTTTAAAAAAAACATAACTAACATAAATATGCACTTTTTACATTTTTATGTTGACACTTGCACTTTTTACATATATTTATTCCATATCTTAGAAATTAACCGTTGCCAATAGGGCTTATGGAGGCAGTTGTGAATAAACCAGTGTTTATAAAATCTGATGAAATTCTCTTAGTGATGTGCAATGATGAGATAGACAACATTGCAAAATCTGGACCTTTCTACGAAGAAAAGGACATTATCAAATTTATCGACCAAACCGAGAATGCTGTCCAAATCTTGCGCGTCGAACCAACGACTCATCGTTGTGAAGATATCTCTGAAGATATTGCGGAGTTCTACCTTAGAGAACATGAAGAACAGTGTTTAAATGGAAAAATACCTCACGAATTTATTGAACACAGCGCAGCATACAGTTTTTTTTTAGAAGAAATCGAACAGCAGCGATATGAAGATGAAATGTTTGGTACCTATGAACAACAGCACCGTTTAACCCTTTGGGACGTTATTCCAAACTACCCTCACTATACAGGGCGTTTCTAAAAGCGCGCCGTTCTTTTCAAAAAATTGACCACACAATGCAATGCCGTTCTTTTGCAAGAACGACAAAGGCAGAGTCTAACTTAAAGGAATAAAATCATGGAAAAGAAATACGAACTTACTGATGAAACAACCGAAGTTGATGGCAAAACTCTTCACCGTATTCGTGCACTGAGAGACTTTTCTGATGTCGAGAAAGGTGACCTAGGCGGTTATATAGAGCGTGAAGGCAATTTATCTCATGAAGACTCCTGTTGGATTTATCATAATGCTAAGGTTTATGGTAATGCACGGGTTTATGGCAATGCCTCGATTTATGATGATGCAGAGATTTATGACAATGCTTTGGTTGGTGGTTATGTACTTGTGCACGATAATGCAAGGATTTACGGTGATGCTGGAATTTATGACAATGCAGAAGTGTATGGTGATGCAAAAGTTTACGGGGATGCGGTAGTTCGTCTTGGTGCACACGTTGGCGGCTATACCGCCATCTCAACTGGAGAAAAAACCAAATGAAAAAATACGAACTGACTGATGAAACAACGGAGGTTTATGGCAAAACTCTTCACCGCATTCGTGCATTACGAGACTTTAGAAATATTAAAAAAGGTGACCTAGGCGGTTTTATAGCAAAAGAAGACAACTTAAGTCATGAGGGTGACTGTTGGGTTTGGCATGATGCCGCGGTTTGTGATAACGCTAAGGTTTTTGGTAATGCACAGATATTCGAAAAATCAATAATTAGAGATAATGCCAAGGTTTATGATAGTGCCAAGGTTTGTGGTAATGCTGGTGTTGAATACAATGCGCAAATCTTCGGCAATGCACAAATTTATGACAATGCACATGTTTATGGTCTTGTTTATGATAATGCTCGTGTTTTTGGAAAAGCCGTTATATGTGAAAATGCACACATTTCTGGAGATATTAGAATTCAAGATAAAGTATATGTTTTCGATAATATAGATATTTCTGGTAATTTTGAAATTCGTGGAGAAACTTCAATCATCTCCAAAAGTGAATATTCAACAATCTATCCAAGCTACATAAGCCGTTTCTAACCGCATAAACAACTTTTAAACACAAGCGTGATTCACGCCACGGGTGAATTGTGCGCAAATGGAGGAAATCAAGATGAGTGAACAAAACACTAACCTAACAGAAGTTGAAGAAACACACCACTTAGCCGTCGAACAAACTGCTATGGAACGCATTTTAAACAGAGCCTTAGAAAATGACGTCGACATGGACCGCTTAGAGCGTCTTCTTGCTTTAAGAGAAAAAGAAATAGAACGGCAAAACTATCAAAGCTTTATCTCTGATCTTTCCGCTATGCAAACGGAATATCAAAAGATTGAAAAAACTGCTAAGAATAACCATACAAACAGCAAATACGCTACGCTTGATCAGTATATTGACGCTGTAAAGGACACACTTGCAAAACACAACTTTGCTTTGTTTTCTCATATTAAACATCAAACAGAAAAAAACATTACCATAGAAATGACACTGTCTCATCCTTCAGGCAAGGAAATCTCAACACAAGGAACATTTCCCATTGACGGTACAGGCTCTAAAAATAGCATACAATCCGTTGGTTCTACACTTACCTACGCACGAAGATACCTGTTAGGCATGCTTCTTAATGTAGCAAGCAAAGAAGACGATACAGATGGAAATATGCCGACTAAACCTGCTTTGCCGCGCCAGATCAATGAAATCAGAAGACTTATAGTACAAACGCAAACAGAAGAAGCAAAGATACTTTCTTATGCAAACGTTGAAAAGCTTGATGATATCTCTGATCAGAGCGCACAAACCGTTTTGCATCTTTTGAAAGATAAACAAAACAAGCAAATGGCACCAACACAACAACAAACGGCGGTGTGAGATGGAACAAAGAACAGCAGAGTGGTTTCAAGCGCGCTTGGGGAAAGTTACTGCTTCAAACGTTTACAACGTACTCAGTAAGACAGCAAAAGGATTGCCCACAAGCAAATATGAAGATTACAAAATGAAACTCATGACAGAGCGCTTAACAGGAGAAATAAGCCAATCTTATACAACAGCGGCTATGCAATGGGGCATTGAACATGAAGAGAATGCCTTGAGAGAATATGAATTCATTTATGACACCAATGTTACAAAATGCGGGTTTATCCAACACCCCAAAATAGAAATGGCGGGGGCTAGCCCTGATGGTCTTATTGGAGAAGATGGATTAATCGAAGTCAAATGCCCGAGATCAGTAAACCATATGCGCTTTTGTATAAGCGACGAAATCAAGCCTGAATATCACGCACAAATGCAATTCCAAATGGCTTGTACAGGACGAAAGTGGTGTGATTTTGTAAGCTATGACTCACGTTTTGCGGGAGAATCATTTAATTTGCGCATGAAAGTCAAGCGTGTTCACCGTGATGAGAAACAAATTGAACAGATCAATAAAGCTGTTGAAGCCTTTTTAGCAGAAATAGATCAAGACATGAAGCAAATCTTGACAAAAGCCGCTTAAACCTATGGGGGTGCTCTCTCCTCCCAGCACCCCCGCCCATTCCTAACAACTTTTAAGTAATGCGTGATTCACGCCACACGTGAATTGCATCTAAATGTAAGGAGAAAAAACATGGCGCCACGCCCTGCTACTATAACGCAATCAGCCATTGCACGCGCTTTACGAGAAGCAAAAAAACAAAAATGCGAATTAGTAGAAATCAAACCTACCGGTGAACTCCTCATCTATCTTAAATCTGATATCCCAATACCAAATTCAGCAGCGCATCCTGATAAGTTATTAGATTTGTCAAAGAATGAATATTACGAAACCGCACTCTCTAAGATGTAAAATACCATGCCTAAACCACGCCCCCCTCATCTTGTCAAAGAAGTCACACGCCATGGTAAAATTATATGGTATGTACGTATTGGTCATGGACCACGTATTAGAATACGCGGCATCTATGGAACGCAAGAGTTTGTTGATAACTACAAAAGCGCACTTGCCGAGTTACAAGGGCTTATACTTCCTAAATCAAAAACTGGTAAACTTGTTGAAGGGTCATTTGCATGGCTACTTAAACAATACTTTAACAGCTCCAATTGGCATAACCTTGCTAAAGCTACAAAGAAACAAAATCAACTCATTCTTATAAAGGTGTGCGATGCAATAGGAAATATTCCATATCAAGCAATCGAGAAAAAACATATCATAGCCGGTGTTGAGAGGCGTAAAGAAACACCAGCAATGGCTAGGAATTTTCTGAAGGCACTTAATGGTCTTTTTAATTGGGCGATTGATCAAGGACTTTTGGAAAGTAATCCAACTTTAGGCGTTAAAAAACCTCCACTTAAAAATAAAGAGGGATTTCCTGTTTGGACAGAAGAAGATGTTGAGAAATATTATCAAAAATGGGCTCTAGGAACCCATGAACGTGTCTGGATTGATGTTCTTCTTTACACGGGTTTGCGTCGTGGTGATGCCGTACGAATTGGTTGGAAAGATGTGAAAGATAATATCATTCATCTTAAGACAGAGAAAAGTAAATTCCAAACAGATGTTTTTCTACCAATTTTGCCTGAACTAGCCGAAACCCTTAAAATTGGTCCTATTGGAAATGAAACATTCATTTGTGGTAGACGTGGAAACAAAATACCCAAAGAAAGCTTCGGGGTTTTATTTTACAAAGCATGCAATGAAGCGGGTATAAAAAAATCAGCACATGGTTTGAGAAAATTAGCAGCAACACGCGCCGCTAATTCCGGTGCAACAGTTTCACAACTCAAAGCACTTTTTGGATGGACAGACGACAACATGGCATCTCTTTATACAAAGAGTGCAGATCG
>NZ_LR736312.1:6506-24320 GCF_902652675.1 Bartonella refiksaydamii | reverse complement strand
TCTGGCAATGCACCAGTACCTACATCATCAACTGTAACTCCCTCCTTTTTTCCGTCTCCCTTAATTGTCATGGTATCAAGAAGATACCTCCCCCCGAAACGTGATAAAAATGAGCCAGCCCCCTTAAAATTAACAGTACTACCTGACATCCTAACCTGTGCACCAAAACCACTAACAATACCAATCCCCTTTGTCTTCAAATTATCTGGCACAATCTCAATATTTACACGAACTAAAGCAACATCCGTTGCTTTCCCCGTTGCATAAACAGCGTGCGAAGTCCCCACAATTGAGCCTTCTGTCATTTTAATAACTGCATTGTCAGCACGAAGACTAGGGGCACTCTTAAAATTTGAATCTGTTAAAATAAGCGTTCCTCCATCTTTTACATATCCACCATATGCAGATATTGTATCCGGATTGTCTCCTAAGACAGTTATCTGTGACGCCTCAACAACCGTACCCTTTTTTTCTACATATATAGCTGCAATGGGAGCAGAAAGAGAGGAATCTCCCTGAGAACTTTTTAAGTTATAAGTTTTATCTTTAATTGTGTGTTTCTCACCATCACTGCATCTATAAAATGGAGCCTCGTCATTACAAGAATTTCTAGAATTCGCATTAATATTAACGATTGGCAAAGAAAAAACCGCAGCGGCTATAAAAATAAATAAAGTCCTATAACCTTTAACTACATGAATCATAATTCTACCACAAATTCTTCCCCACCCCTTGTTAAGAACACACAACATCTGAAATAACGCTAAATTAAATATTTGAAGAATCAGAAGTATAAAACTTAAATACTCATTTTATACTTTATATAACACTCTATATTTTTGTAAAACCTATCTTATATTTCACGGGTATCTAAAAACGGTAGCGTAAACCACCAGAAAAACTCACTCCTGAGAAACCAGCTTTGGTAAGCTTATGCTGATAAGTCACGTCTCCATGCAAGGCAAATTTTGAAGATAGTTGAGCATTAAATCCCCCCCAATTTCTAGAGAAGAGCCAAAAGCACCCAATTGGAATTTATCTCCAAAATATACAAATTGTTTTCTTCCAAAATTATGAGCAAAATGAAGCTTCCCATTGAAAGAAACAACGTGCCCCATTTGGGATGCCGTAAGAGTCTTAGTCATACGTCCCCCAACACGCATCACCCACTGATCAAGTCTCCCCATCTTAATATCAAAACCATCGATATCAGACGTTTTATCAAATTGCAGATTTTGATAAATAACCTGAATCTGTGATTCAAAAACAAGACCTTTATACCCTGCCATAAACGCTTTACCAAAAATCAATGAAGCGCTTAGAGGATTTCCTTTTAATGTTGCCGTCTTTCCCCTCGCAAGGGCAAGAACATCACCCTTAAACAAACCATAAGAAAGAAGACTATCTAGATAAGAACCCGCATCGTGCTGCATGCTGGCATACGCTGCAACAGACCATTTATCAAACGAACTTTTTTTGCTCTCTACAACATCCTGAGGTTGTAAAGCAATTTTTCCATATGTTCCTATAATTCCAAAGGCTGTAGTACGATGTGCGCTCTCAACTGCTTTGAGCAAAACACCCGCCTCTACAGCATTATAGTCAAGATTGCCTCTATAGCCATATTTAAGAGTAGAAAGATCTGCGCCATAATGATGGCTCCCGCCGTACCATCGCATAAAAAAGGCAGAATTTCTGCCACTTTCTAAAAAATCTCCCGAAGCAACACGTAGTGCTTCCAACTGCTTGTTTTGATTGCTAATATCCATCAAGCCAGCACGAAACAAAGCATTTGGCAAGAGCAGATAGGTTGGAACTTGTGGTACAACCGCCTGAATTTCCCATTCAGGATAAAAAACAGAATCTGTAGAATCGGCTACAACATAATCACGGACAGCTCTAGATCCGATGGAACGTGATACACGCGAACGAGATACAGCCTTTTTCAACAGAGATGTTTTCGACTGATAATAACGAAAAGAATTCGGTATATACTCAGCTTCAAGGCGAAAATCCCAAAAATCTCCATTACTCTCACCCGAATTTGGTTTAACCAACCTATTCTCATCTTTCGCTTTCCCAAGAGAGGAACTTTGACCATAAGCACGAAGACTATACCGATAAGGTTCCCCTCTTAGAGCTACGTAATTAGTCGCCAATTTAAAAGAATCTTCCTCTGCCTCTCCATAAACCTGAACAATTGAAACACTATGCGCATCTCTTTGCTCGTTTATGTTAAGGCTTTCTCTTTTTCCTGAATTTGCTGACACTTCCATGACATGCACTTTGGTTTTTCCATACACGTTCCCATAGATTAAAAGTTTATCAGCCTTTATTCCTTTATTTTGACCATCTGTAGCAAGAGATGCATTTACAAGAAGGCGCGCACCACTCGCAACATAAGCATAATCTAAACCATTATCATCATCCAATTTTCCAACGTGAAGAGTCTGATACTGACCGCCTACTGGTTTCCTAAAAAAAATGGAACTATCAATGATCCTCATAAACGAAACAGATGAAACAGGCCATTTGTTATTTTTCCCTGGTGACAAAGTCCATTGCGATTTATTAGACAACTCAATTTCAGCATAAGAGCTTTTATCAACATGCGCTCTCCCTGCAAGAAAAGAAGCATCAGCCTCAATGGCCACATACGAGTTATTCTTAACTGCTAATAACCGATTAGCAAAAATACGTGAACCCTCCGATACCGTGATATAAGGAAATCTTCCAGCATCATCAATATAAACAGCCGTACCATCAGGAACTTTAAAGGTAGTATTTTTGAATTGAATCTCTCCTAATCCAACTAACAGCTCTCCTTCCATACGGCTCTCTTCGGAGGAATTTCCCTGAAAATGCAATCCAAAGGATTCGCGCCCTTTAATCGTAATATCTGAGCTTTCAAACACAACATTAGACATATTTTGTAAAGAACCATCATGAGAAAAAACTGCTTGCGCACTTTCACCTACTAAGCCATAAACATCGGTAATATCAACCTTACCATCCCTAACAAAAAGAGAACCGCCTTGCTCCACACCAAAAACTGCCTGATGCATACCATTATTACGGACACCTACTTTTTTGCCACGTCCAGTAACGGAAATATTATCCAGAATGATCCTCTCATTTTGCTGCGCAACCACCTCTGATGTAATCGTTTTAGATTCTTTAAATTGTAAAGTCCCTTTAAATCCTAGCCCCTCAGTCTCTCCTACTTTAATGGCTAATTCATCAAACTTTCTTATGGCCATAACACCAGAAAAACCAATATCAGCGGTATATGTGTGAGATTCATCATTACCCCTAACCTTCCCAAGCGCATCACATGGATACAACTTTAAAAAGGAATTACCCAAAAGCTTAGAACTTTGCGCATAAGCATTTATATAGGGTATAAAGAAAAAAAACAGACGTTATAATGGTAAATGAACACACATTGTGTTTTAAGATTTTAATCATAATTTACTTATAAACTTTCTTTTCTCATTCGCATCGAAAGCTGAAGAGACATATCTACCAATAAATACATTATGTTTTATTTTTGTAATTCACTTTGAGTTATATGTAAAGCAAAAGTCAAAGAAGCAACACAATAAGGACGCAATCTATACTTGTAATTTTTACAGAAAAGAAAGAAGCAAATTAAAAATGATAGCTTAATCCGCCAGAAAAACGCGTTCCCAAAAAACCAGCTTTGGTAAATTTATGTTGGTAAATTAAATCACTATGAAATGTAACCTTTGGAGACAGTTGCGCATAAACGCCAAATCCGGCTTCTAGAAAAGAACCAAAAGCGCCCAACAAGAAAGTATCTCCCAAATGCACACGTTGTTTATCACTAAAATCACGAACAAAATGAAGTTTTCCATAGAAAGAAACAACATGCGCTTCTTTAATCACAGCCAGTTCCTTGGTTAAACGTCCCCCAATACGCATCATCCAATAATCTGGGTTTCTCATTTCAATATTAAAGCCGTCAACATCATGTGTCTTATTAAACCGAAGATGTTGATAAACAAACTGTATCTGGGGTTCCAAAACAAAATTTTTACACCTCATCATAAATGCTTTACCAGCCGTTAACGAAACACTCAGAGGTTTACCCCTTAATGTTGCCGTCTTGCCTCGTGCAAAGGTAAGAACATCCCCATTAAACAGACCATAAGATAACAGACCATCCATATAAAAGCCTGCGTCATGCTGCATGCTGCCATATGCTGTCACCGTCCATTTATCAAATGTACTTTCTTGGCTTTGTTCAACATTCAAAGGCTGTAAAGAGACTTTTCCATACGTCCCCATAACTCCAAAAGATGTAGTACTGTATGCACTCTCGATATTTGTCAGCAAAGTCCCAGCTTCTATAGCATTGTAATCAAGCTCGCCTCCATAACCATATTCAAGTGCGGATAAGTTTGAAACATAACGATTATTGCTGCCATAACCACGCACAAACAAAGCAGAATTTTTATCAACTTTCAACGATCGACGAGAAATAATCCGCAGTGTTTCCAACTGCTTATTTTGATTGTTGATATCCATCAAACCAGCATGGAATAAGCTATTTGGCAAAAAGAGATAAATTGAAACTTGTGGGACAACAGCTTTCACATTTCGCTTAAAATGTGAGAAAGGTTCAGAAGCAAGAACAACCTTAGGCATAACAGAAACACGATCTCGCTCGGAGACATTAGAGTCCCCCTCGAGCGTGACAAGAACAGATGCAAGAGCAAATTTATCATCCGACACGTTAGAAAGAACTAAAGGATGTTTCTTCAGAGTATCAACGTCAACAGGTCTAACGGATGTAGGAAAAGTAGCACCAGATGCAACAGAAATAGAACGAGAAGCAGACGGGCGACTCAAAACCTTAGATTCATTGACAAAAGCTCCAACGGGTGTAACAATCGGAAAACTTGGTGCAGCAGGAAGAAAAAGTGAAGGGCTTGGGTCTTCAGGACTTTTCCCAAGTTTATGAAAAGCATCCTCATCTTCTACAACATCAGAAAGTAGATCCGGAAAAGAAGAGGGAGTATTGTTAGGAGGAATCCGACCAGACATAGGGAAATAATTAATAACAAATAAATCCGTAGGATCAGAAGAAGTAGGCTGAATCATCTCACTCTCTAAGCGGAAATCCCAAAATTCTTCTTCACCCTTAAGCACTCTTTGAGATGAGTCGGCTCTCCCTAAAGAAAAACTTGGACCATAAGCATGGAGGCTATACTGATAAGGTGAACCTTGCAGTGTAACATAACCACCGTTTAACTGAAAAGAATCTTTATTCGCAGTTCCATAAACTTGAATAATGGAAATCCCCTTGCTATTTCCGCGCTCCCCCGTATAGTCTCCTCTACTCCCCAAGGCGCCTTGCACATATACTGTTGTTGTTCCCAAAACATCGCCATGAATTAAAAGCCGATCCGTTTTTTGCTCTTGAAGAGTCCCCACTTTATCTAGGTATGTATTGAGATAAAGATGCGCATTACCTTGCGCTTTATAAACCACACCTGATCCTTTTCCAACGAGAAGTGTTTTGTAAGCATCACCTGTTTTTAGTTCTTTAAAAATTTTAGTTCTCTAAAAAAAAAGAGAACTATCAGCAAGATCTAGCGATGAAACAGATGAATAATCACCTAATTGAGAACCAGAAGAAGCAACATTTTGCAATTTTTCGTATTTTGGTCTCGATAAAATCCATTTTGAATCATTTTTTAATTGTAGCGTGGCAGTAGAATTTTTATCAACATACGTTCCCCCTATAAGAGTGGAAGCATCAACTGTAATTTTTACAGTGGAATTTTCCTCAGCCTTCAGCAATAAATCACCAAAAGCTGTTGAATCTCGTGAGAGTTTAATAGAACTCTCAAATTGACGACTATAAATAGCAGCACTTTCTGGAACCATAAAAGACGTCTTTGTTAAATGGATAGCCCCTTGTCCGAGTAGGATTGTTTTTTTTCCATTAAATACAGCTTCCCCAAAAAACGCATCCCATTAAATGCTGGATTCCTTACCATAACAGTGGAGTTTTATATGAGCAGTATTATTATCATTCCCCTGTAATGAAAGACCATGAGTATTAATAACATTAATGCTCCCTTTCTGAAAAATAATAAAACCACCACCTTGAAGCATATTAAGAGCAGAATCTTCACTATGGCGACCTGTATTCGTCACCAGACTTCCTCCCCCAGTAATAGAAACACCATCTAAAATAACTTTACCGCCTCCTGCTGTTTGAACTCCGATACCATTTGTAAAATCAATCTTTCCCGCTTTCATCTCAATTTTTGCACTGCCTTGGCTAAAAAGACTTATCGCACCAGCTGTTGTTTTAATTTCTGCATTCCTAAAAAATAAAAGATTCCTCACTAGCTACGCTGATACCCATTCTGGTTGCGTTAATCACTCCATCTTGCATTTCAAAAGCTCCTCCCTCATCAACATCAGCACCTACTGACACATTATTTAAAATGGAATTGAACAGAGCAACACCTCCCCCTGTTGATGCTTTTACACCTGTTGTCCAAGAGCTTTTTCCTGAATAACCATTTGCATCCGAAACGCCGTTAATGATTATACCGTCTGCCTCAATGACTGTATCTTCCCCCCATGCCTCTATGGCTACCTCATGGCTTTCACCAGTGAGTTGATATTTTTTTTGGAGATTTCATGCATTTTACCATCATTACACCGATAAAATGGCTCACTGTCACTACATGAAAACTGAGCCTTCTTAGAAGATGACTTACTGTCATTAACATCGTGCACAAAGAAAAAAATAATCGTTGTAAAAACACATAAAGAGAGATGATTTTTATATATTGTGATCATAATTTTACTACAAACTTTCTTCCCCTTCCTCTAACAAACAAAAATAAGCGTCCTGCTTAATTACTTTAATTGCACACAACGTATAAAACACGTTATGTATTTTATTGATCCATTTTGTGTTTTATATAAAGCGAAAATAAAAAATATCACAATCTAAAATTGTAATGTTCACAAAAAATACATAAAAATACAATTTACAAATGTACACTGATCGGGAAAATCACCATAAAAAGCACAAAGAAACCCAACAAGAAAACATTTTAGCATTTTTAAGACATGTAAGGGGCTTGTTTTCAAAATTGCTTGCAAAATAACTCACAAATAGCAAAAAGCCACAAATATAACTTGTGGCTTTTTAAAGAACTGACCTAAAACGTAATTACACTAAAACTGGTAGCGTACTCCACCAGAAAAACTTATTCCAGAAAAACCAGCCTTAGTTAGTTTGTGCTGATAAACCAGATCACCGTGAAGCGCAAATTTTTGAGACAATTGCGCATTAACACCTAATCCCGTTTCTAGCGAAGAGCCAAAAGCACCTAACTGGAAAGCATCTTTAAACTGCACCGATTTTTTTCCTCCAAAACCATGCGCAAAATAAAGCTTACCATAGAAAGAAACAGGTTTTCCTCCTTCAGACACTGTAAGAGTCTTGCTCAAACGTCCACCAACACGTGCCACCCACTGATCAAGTTTGCCCATCTCAATGTCAAAACCATCAATATCACGGGCTTTATTAAATTGGAGATGTTGGTAAATAACCTGAACCTGTGGATCAAAGACAAAACCTTCATACCCCGTTGCTAATGTCTGACCACCAATCAACGAAACACTGAGAGGATTAGCCTTCAATGTTGCTGTCTTACCCCGTGCAAGGGTGAAAACATCACCTTTGAACAGACCATAAGAAAGAAGACCATCTACATAAAAGCCCGTATCATGCTGCAAGCTACCATAAGCCGTAGCAGTCCATTTATCAAAGGTACTCTTTTTGCTTTGTTCAACATCGCGAGGCTGGAGAGAAAGCTTGCCATAAGTTCCCATAACCCCAAAAGATATGGCACTATCAGCATTTTCAATTGTTTGTAGCAAGAGATTTGCCTCTACACCACCATAGCTTAAAGAACTTCCGTAACCATATTCAAGTTCAGACAAATCTGAGGCATAACGGTAACTTCCACCATAGCCATGCAAATATAAAGCAGGATTTTCACGAGTCCCTACCATTCCACTGGAAGTCGTCCGTAGTCTCTCCAACTGCTTGTTTTGATTGCTGATATCCATCAAACCGGCTTGGAAGATACTATTTGGTAAAGTCAAATAAGTCGGAACTTGCGGAACAACAGATCTTACTGCTCGCTCGGTATGAGAATAGGACCCAACCCTAGAGACAACATTTGCATCAAAACCACCAAACTTAACATACTGATTCTCTAAATTACCCTCATCATTTTTTACATTAGACACTGTTTCAGCATAAACATTGTTTGACACTGTTTCAGCATAAACATTGTTTAACACTGTTTCAGCATAAACATTGTTTACTGTCTCGCTACGAGCAGTATTTTCACTTGCTGTTTCTAAAGTTTGACTTGGAACGGGCACATTATTTACTTCAGCTTCACTCGTATCAACACCAGCTTTCTCGGCAGTATTATATCCAGAAACACGAGGCTCGACTTTTTGGCTTTCTAAACGAAAATCCCAAAATGCTCCATTCCCTTCAACTAATCTTTGAGAAGAACTTGCTTCTCCCAAATCAGATCCTAGACCATAAGCACGGAGTATATACTGATAAGGTGAATTGTTCAACGTAACATAACCGCCATACAGCTTAAAAGAATCCTTCCCTGCTTTCCCAGAAACTTGGATAATCGAAATTCCTTGATTATTTCCATTTCCAGTAGATCCCCCTGGACTTCCAGAAACGCTTTGCACATATACTGTCGTTGTTCCATCAACATCACCATGAACTAAAAGACGATCTGTCCGTTGTTTTTCTTTAGAACCACCCTCATTTAAATACGTATTGAGATAAAGACGTGCATCACCTTGCGCCTTATAAACCACACCTGATCCTTTCCCAATGTGGAGTGTCTGATAATTGCCATCTTCGCTGGAGTCTGGTTTTTCAAAAAGAATAGAACTATCAATCAGATGCACCAATGAAACCGATGAATCACCCTTAGAGTTAGAACTTTGCAAACTTTTATTTTTCGGTCGCGTTAAGGTCCATTTTGATCCATCCTCCAGCCGAAATAGAGCATCAGAGCTTTCATCAATATGAGCCCCCCCTATAAGTGTAGAACTCTCTTCAGCTACAAACTTCACAAAAGAATTATCCTCACCCTTCAGCAATAAATCTCCAGAAAGTGTAGACTTTTGTAATACAACACTCCCCCCAGATTTTTTGCTATAAATAGCCGCACTATTTGGAACCGTAAAACTGGTACCACGTAAACCAACAGCCCCGCGCTTTAATACGCCTTCCCTCGGCAGTAGAGCTTCATATAAACCAGCATCCCCCCAAACATAAGCACTTTTTTTCTCGGCCCCCTTTCCTAATCTCTTATACCTCTTTAAATCCTCATCATTATAGTGCTCTTCCCCATCAAAAAGATAGATGCCATAAGATGTATTACCCTTCACTACAACAGTGGAATCGTTTATATTAATACTACCTTCAATTCCTGGAAATGAAATGCCATGAGCATTAGAAACGTCGACCTTACCTTCATTAAAACGGATATAGCCAGAAAACTTGGATAACTGAAAAGCCGAGTTCTCACTATTATCTACATTCATCACCTGACCACCCGTTTGGGTAATGGAACCTGCCGTTAAATAAACAGATCCCGCATTAATTGCTTGAACTCCTACAGCATTTGTAAAGTCAATCTTTGCATTTTCTATGTAAACGTCTGCAAAATTACGGGATACTACACCTTTCCAAGAGCTTTTATTCGAACTACCACTATTTGAATCTTCCTTAATAGTTATATTCCACCCTGTAATCTTTGTCTTTAGCCCAGATGCTTCTATAATCGCTCCTTCAACATTATCTTTATCAGTTTTTTGATAAGTTTTATTGTAAATGGAGTGCTTTTTATCATCATTGCACCGATAAAATGAGGCATTTTCATTGCATGAAAATTGTTCTCTATCATTTTGCGCCTTACCACTAACAACAGCCTTAGCTTCAGCAGCGCGAGTTTCTACCTCAGCACCTGCATTGAGTAAAAAAAATAGGATAGCTGTTGTGAAAGCACATAATGAAAGATGTCTTTTAAATACCTTGTTCATAGTTCCACCGTTTCTTACCATCTCATAAAAAAATACTCTGCCAAAATATTTTGACCACGAGCAACACATTTAATACATTCTGCAATATATTAAGCAAGTAAATAGTGTTTTTTGTATTTTTTGTAAATGTAAAAACAAAAAAATATTGCAATTTAAAGTTGTAATATTTAAAAAATACAAGTAAAACGATGTAAAATAAGAAATTTGGAAATTATTGAGCACAAAAATCCGCTCTCATTTTTCAAGAAGAAAAACTTCAAAAAAACTAAAAAAAATCTAACTGAAAAGTGCATTCAAAATGCACAAGACATCTTTCTTCAAAAATATTAGGCAATAAAAACTTTTGAAGAAAATGAAAAAGCCACAAGCGATGCTTGTGGCTTTTGAAAAATTACCCAAAAACATAACGAAACTAGAATTTATAGCGAAATCCACCGGAAAAACTGGTACCAGAAAAACCAGCCTTAGTTAGTTTGTGCTGATAAACCAGATCACCGTGAAGCGCAATTTTTTGAGACAATTGCGCATTAACACCTAATCCCGTTTCTAGCGAAGAGCCAAAAGCACCTAACTGGAAAGCATCTTTAAAGTGCACAAACTGTTTTCCTCCAAAACCATGCGCAAAATGAAGCTTGCCATAGAAAGACACAACTCGTGCTTCATCGGTTGCAGTAATAGTCTTTGTCAAACGTCCACCAACACGTGCTATCCACTGATCAAGTTTGCCCATGTCAATATCAAAATTATCAATATCACGGGACTTATTGAAATGGAGGCGCTGATAAACAACTTGAACCTGTGGATCAAAAATAAGCCCTCTATCCCCTATTATAAACGCCTTACCAGTAGTTAACGAAGCGCTTAGAGGATTGCCCTTTAATGTTGTAGTCTTGCCACGAGCAAGAGTAAGAACATCACCCTTAAACAAACCATAGGATAAAAGACTATCAGCATAAAAGCCCGTATCCCACTGCATACCACCATATGCTGTTACTGACCATTTATTAAACATGCTTTTTTGGCTTTGTTCAACATCTAAAGGTTGCAAAGAAAGTCTCTCATAAGACCCGATAATGCCAAAAGAAGTAGCGCCATATGCATTTTCAACTGTTTGCGACAAAACACCTGCCTCTATGGCATTATAATCAAGCTCACCTCCATAACCATATTCAAGCGCGGAAAGATTTGATGCATAACGGTGATTACCACCATAACCACGCACAAAAAAAGCAGGATTTTCACGAATTTCTAACATTCCACTGGAAGTGGTTCGCAAAGCCTCTAACCGATTATTTTGATTGCTAATATTAATCAAACCTGCATGAAATAAAGCATTTGGCAAAAGCAGATAAGTCGAAACTTGCGGAACAACAGCCTTAATTTCCGGACTAGGAGAAGGTTCTGGACTAGGTTGGGGAGTCGGAGAAGGTTCAGGTCTAGGAGACGGCTCTGGTTCAGGTCTAGGACCAATATATCTATTTTCTAGACGAAAATCCCAAAATTTCCCGCTACCTCCAACTAATCTCTGACCCGAATCCGCTTCTCCCAAATCAGATGTTGAACCATAAGCATAAAGTTGATACTGATAAGGTGTATGTCCTAACGTGGCATATCCCCCTTCCAACTCGAACGAATCCTTCTCTGCCTTTCCAGAAACCTGAATAATGGAAATACCTTGATTATTTCCACCACTCCCCGTATGTCCCCCCAGACTCCCTGAAACACCATGCACATGCACTGTCGTTTTTCCAGAAACATCACCATGAATCAAAAGACGATCAGTTTTTTGCTTATCAAGTCCTCCTCCCTCATTTAAATGTGTGTTAAGATGAATACGTGCACCATCTCGCACCTCATACGCCGCACCCGTTCCTGTTCCAATATTGAGTGTTTGGTAAATGTAACTCTGATCAGGTTTTAATTTTGTAAACTTAATAGCACTATCATTCATAAGAGTGACGTGTGAGACAGATGAATTATTTGGAAAACTAGGTCCATTCTGTTCTCTCTTTTGCGGCTTTTGTAATATCCACGTCGAACCATTTCTCAAATAAAGTTCGGCTGTAGAATTATCATCAACAGAAGTACTCCCTTCAAGAGTAGAGGAATCTGCTAAAACTTTTACTAAAGCGCCCTTTTCAGCTCTTAATAATGAACGTCCTGAAAGAGTGCCTTGCATTAAATTAACAACTCCAAAAGTTTTGTCAGTACTATAAATAGCTGTACTATCTGGAACAGAAAATACCGTCTCTCTTAAATAAATATCCTCTGTTCTGGGTGGAGTTTTATCTTGGTTCAGATTCTCTTCATTCCTATATTCTGGTGATGTCTTCTGCCCCTTAAAATATATACCGTAGGAGTTATCTCCATTCACCATAACAGAAGAAGATTCTATATTAACCTTAGTTGTACGGTCACTTTTCAATAAGCTCTCAAGCGGCAAAATAGAATTAAAAATATGGACTGTATTTTCTGACAATATGCCATGGGTATTTGTAACATCGATAATGCCATCTTTAAAATTAATAGAACCACCTACACCCATTAAAAAAAACGCGTGATTTTTGTCCTTACTTCCCTTTCCAGTAATATTAACCTTCTCGAAATTTACCTTCCCACCTAATGCCGAAGAAATCCCATAACCATCTGTGAAGTCAATTGATCCACCCACAATCGAAATTTCTGAACGGCCAGAACTCAAAAGACTTACCGTCCCCCCGCTCATCTTAATTTTTGTATCCTCTAAAAGAATAGATGCATTATTTATTGCCTCAACACCCTTATGACTTCCCTCAATATTTCCTTTCTTTATCTCAATTACTCCATTGTCAGCATAAAAAGCTGTACCTACATTCTTGAGTATTGGATTTTTCAAAACAATCTTTCCGTTCTCAAACACAGAAACACCACGCGTAAAAGATTTATCAGAAACCTCACTGTTAACAGTTATATTTTCCCCCATAACTGTCGTACCTATCCCCTTTACCATTATAGCAGTAGCATTAGAGCGCCCACCATTACGAGGAACTTCATAATACCGATACCTCATTGTATCCGTTTCACAGTTATCGCATATATAACTCAATCCATCATATACAATAAGCCTTTGTTTTTGATAAGAATATCTGATATAAGCTCTGTTAATCCCGCTCTCCCCGCTAAGAGGTTTAGATCCATTATTCCCGCTAAGGTTATCTCCTCTATCTCCGTCAAGAGGCTTAGAGCTATTATACTCATTAAGGTTACTCCCTAAAAACCTACTAAGGTCCCTATAGTCAACAAACCCACTAAAATCACTTCCGTTATATCCGTTCCTGTCGATATCTTTATCCGAATTGATCGGAATGGCACTGATATCTGTAAGAAAAACACCAAAGGGTACACTAACAACGGAACCCTTATCACCATTTTCCTTAGGCAGCCAACTAGTACGCAATGGGGTAACGCGAATATTATAAGGCATTCTCCCAGACTCTTCTGCATTTGCACCAACTACTAATCCATTTTGTAGCAAAGAAAAGATAGCCGTTGTGAAAGCACATAAACATACATGACTTTTAAACACTTTAATCATAGTTCCCTCGAAACTTTTATTCCCCTCTCATTGAAAACAAAAGCATTCGCGAAAACACCTCGGTGGACACCTCACAATAGAAAAAGGTGAAACCAAAAAGATGCATCAACTGCTCATTTGACCCGTGCAATGAATTATCCAGATAAACTTGGCTGAAGATCTACGCACAGTACAACAACCACTTATGAGAGAATAGTCATCTAGCACACTTAATGAGTGTATAATACATTGTGCGTTTAGTGTAAAGCAAAATAAAAGCATAGAGTGCAATTAATTAAGTTCACAATCTATCATTGTGAACTTTAAAAAATTGACCAAAGATATGCATAAAAAAGTTATCTAAATCAGTAAAAACAAATTCTAAAAACCAGCATTAAGAAGCATCTAGCATTATAACGGATAAACCAGATTACCATAAAAGTAGGATATTTTAAGATATTATACTCTGACACCAGCCTCCCCCTATCATTAAAGAGCCCCTATAAGCCAGTCACTATACTGTGTCATTATCTCTAAAAATTTTAAGAAAATTTGTTTTAACATAAAAAGATGCTTTCACACGTAAAACAAACAGAAGAATATTGTGACTTTCGTATCAAAAGGCTAGGACCTTTCAATAGCAACACAAATTGTTATAAAGCAAAAAGGCAGCATATTGTGCTGCCTTTTCATAAAGATACATATTAGACCTTACACTAAAACTGGTAGCGTACTCCACCAGAAAAACTTATTCCAGAAAAACCAGCCTTAGTTAGTTTGTGCTGATAAACCAGATCACCGTGAAGCGCAAATTTTTGAGACAATTGCGCATTAACACCTAATCCCGTTTCTAGCGAAGAGCCAAAAGCACCTAACTGGAAAGCATCTTTAAACTGCACCGATTTTTTTCCTCCAAAACCATGCGCAAAATAAAGCTTACCATAGAAAGAAACAGGTTTTCCTCCTTCAGACACTGTAAGAGTCTTACTCAAACGTCCACCAACACGTGCCACCCACTGATCAAGTTTGCCCATCTCAATGTCAAAACCATCAATATCACGGGCTTTATTAAATTTGAGATGTTGGTAAACAACCTGAACCTGTGGATCAAAGACAAAACCTTCATACCCCGTTGCTAATGTCTGACCACCAATCAACGAAACACTGAGAGGATTAGCCTTCAATGTTGCTGTCTTACCCCGTGCAAGGGTGAAAACATCACCTTTGAACAGACCATAAGAAAGAAGACCATCTACATAAAAGCCCGTATCATGCTGCAAGCTACCATAAGCCGTAGCAGTCCATTTATCAAAGGTACTCTTTTTGCTTTGTTCGACATCGCGAGGCTGGAGAGAAAGCTTGCCATAAGTTCCCATAACCCCAAAAGATATGGCACTATCAGCATTTTCAATTGTTTGTAGCAAGAGATTTGCCTCTACACCACCATAGCTTAAAGAACTTCCGTAACCATATTCAAGTTCAGACAAATCTGAGGCATAACGGTAACTTCCACCATAGCCATGCAAATATAAAGCAGGATTTTCACGAGTCCCTACCATTCCACTGGAAGTCGTCCGTAGTCTCTCCAACTGCTTGTTTTGATTGCTGATATCCATCAAACCGGCTTGGAAGATACTATTCGGTAAAGTCAAATAAGTCGGAACTTGCGGAACAACAGATCTTACTGCTCGCTCGGTATGAGAATAGGACCCAACCCTAGAGACAACATTTGCATCAAAACCACCAGACTTAACATACTGATTCTCTAAACGGAAATTCCAAAATTCTCCACCGTCCTTTTTAAATTTCTGCTGAACATGTTCCGGTTTCGAAGTCATTTCTGGACTATAAGAACGAAGAGTATATTTGTAAGGTGAATTCCCCAGCGCAACATAATTACCATCCAGTTGGAAAGAATCTTTTTCTGCCTTTCCATAAACCTGAATAATGGAAACACTATGCGCTACTTTATCACTTCCGTTGTTTTCTCCTACACTTCCAGAAATATTCACCATAGTTTTTCCAGAAACATCACCATGGATCAAAAGCCTATCGGATACTTGTTTATCCTTTGGAGCGTTAGGATTCAAAAGTGCATTGAAGGAAATAACAGAATTACCGGAAGCACTATAGACAGTACCTTTTCCTTCTCCGATACGAAGTGTCTGATATTCCTCTCCGGTTTCTGGAGCTATAAACTCAATTCTACTGTCGACAAGATTTACAAAGGAAACACACGAACCCACACAATCTGGATCAGGGGCTTGTAAATTCTGATGCACAGCCCTTGACAGAAGCCACTCTGACCCATTGGTCAAATCTAATTTAGCATAAGAACCTTTATCAACGCGCGCACCACCTGAAATAATAGAGCTATCAACCCGAAGCGATATATTGGAATTATTCTCAGCTTTCAACAGCAAGTCACCCGAAAGAGTTGTTCCATTTTCTAAAGAAACACGACCACCAGAATTATTACCATAAATAGCTATGCTTTTCAGTACTTCAAAATTGGTTTTTTTCAATGTAACCGTTCCCGATGTGCCAACAGGTGTTTTTTCCTGTACAGGTACGGCGCCTTGCTTAATGCTCCTTGTTTTCCTAACAGAATTCCCATTCACAACCTGTTTCTGCCCATTTGCTAGTCTTTGTGTAGTACCATCAAAATATATACCATAGGATTTATCACCTTGCACTATAACACTAGAAGATTCGATATTAGCGTGATTCACAGAGGAGAGAACGTCTGAAGCGCCTTTCCTAATGTCGCCATCAGCAACCCTAATCCACAAAGCATTTGCATCAGTAGTAACATGTCCCTCAGCAAAATCAACAGAACCATTATTACTCAACAGAAAAGCCGCACGCCCAAACTTCTCTGCAACACCCGATTGCGCGTTTTGTTTTTTCGCAATAATGCTCACTTTTTTTAATGCAACATTTCCCCCAGACTCCGACCGAACTGCCACTCCCTCGGCAAGAGAAATCGTCCCTGTGTCCATGGTTATCTTACCACCATCACTAGCCAGAGCAGCTACAGCCAAATCTCCCACGACATTAATTTTCGTATGACTTAAGTCAACAGATGACCCTGATCCCGCCAAAGCACCCACATGGTGAGCAGTAACCGTTCCGTCGGCCATTTTGACCTTTCCACCTCTTTGCGCCTCAAGCCCAATCGAAGAAGATTGCACTGTTGTTTTTTGTTCCAAAACAATCTCTGCCGCCTCTTCCGCAAGCACAGCACTAACAGCCTGTAATTGAGTAGGATCAACATTATTTTTATCATTCGAAGAATCCGCACCACTAATGGTAGCACCCTCTAGCTTGATAACTGTATTTTGATTTTTTGCATGCACAGAATGCTGATTCTTATTACTTGCCTTTACTGTAGAATTTTTTATCGTATATGATTTGCCATCGCTACATGAATAAGGAGCAGACAATCCCTTCGTACCATTTCGCTCTGTATCATTACACTGAGAAGAAACAGCTTTTCCACCAGCATCTTCAACAGACACAACAACAGATTCCGCCTTTCTCCCTGAACCACCCAACGCAGAAGCAGACTCTGCAATTTCAGATCTCCCAAGTGTAGTGGGTTTCACAACCTCAGAATTCCCACGTGAAGAAGGAAGGGCAACAGTTGAAAGACTATTCTCTACATTATTAAGAGCGCCAGATCCTCCAAGACCAGAAGACAAAGGATCTCCAGATTCTTCAGATCGCAAAGATGTACCAGATGCATCATCAGCCGTTATAACATCACCTTCTTCATCATCCTCATCCTCTAAATTATCCTCATCATCTCCGCCAGAGCTAGCAAGATCATTAGATGCAGAACGTTCTACAGGCAGAGAACTTGCAGATGGCAGAGAAGAAGGAAGGGCAGCAGTTGAAGGACTATTCTCTACATTATTAGGAGCGCCAGATCCTCCAAGACCAGAAGACAAAGGATCTCCAGATTCTTCAGATCTCAAAGATGTACCAGATGCATCATTACCCGTTATAACATCACCTTCTTCATCATCCTCATCCTCTAAATCATCCTCATCATCTCCGCCAGAGCTAGCAAGATCATTAGATGCAGAACGTTCTACAGGCAGAGAACT
>NZ_LR736312.1:0-6409 GCF_902652675.1 Bartonella refiksaydamii | reverse complement strand
AGATCATTAGATGCAGAACGTTCTACAGGCAGAGAACTTGCAGATGGCAGAGAAGACGGAAGGGCAGAAGACTCTCCACCAGATTGCTCAGGCGCCTCAAGCTCCTCATCAACAACCTCTACCTCTACAATTCCCTCGTCTATATCCTTAACTACAAAGGTTTCCTTACGTTTATGAGGTTCACTATGTGTAACGTAAGACCTATACGGCTCTTGCATAGATATTGAAGAATAATCTTTATTTTCTAAACGAAAGTCCCAAATTCTTCCGCTTGTTACTAATTTACCATTCAAATACATGTTCCTCGGAGGAAGAAACGGACCATAAGCATTAAGAACGTATTGATAAGGTGAATCAAACGTGACATATTCACCATTCAACCGAAAAGAGTCTTCTTCTGCATTCCCCAGAACCCGAATAAGTAAAGCACTATAGTTCTGACCATCGCCTTCCTCAACATCTCCCGAAACAGCATTTACATGTACTGTCGTTTTTCCAGAAACATCACCATGAATGAAAAGCCTATCTGACTCCTGCTTACCTGAACCTTGCTGGCCATTATCACTTCCACGTCTAACTTTCGGACGTACATTAAAATGAACCCAACCATCTTCAGAACTGTAAACAACACCGCTCCCACTCCCGATACGAAGAGTTTGATAACTTTCATTATCATTTCCATTTTGCGAAGCTATGAATTTAAGAGTACTGTCTTTAAGATTCAGAGACGCAATACATAAAGCTACACAAACACCATTCTCTCCTGCCTGATTGCCTCTCTTCTCGTTTTTACCTTTTTTTAAACGCCACTCCGATTTCCCAGACAAGTAAAACTCTGCAATAGCACCCTTCTCAATGAAAAGGTCACCTTCAATTACCGAGTCATCTGCAAAAACCGAAATATGGGAAGGAAATCGAGCTTTCAATAATAGATCACCAGAAAGTTCTGAATTCTTACTTAGAATAACAGAACTTTTCGCCACATCACTGAAAATGGCTTCACCATCTGGAACTTTTAAAACAGAATTTTCCAACGAAACTACATATCTTACATTTTTATCACCACTGTTCCCACTTTGCTCACTACCTTCATTTTGTCCTTTTTCTTGGTTTTCACTCTTGTGAAAAGCTATGCCCACCCCTTCCGAACCTTTCACATTAATCTCTGAAGATTTGATACCACCACTAATCTTAAAAGAACCCAGCTCTCTAAAAGCTATAAACTTCCTTGCAACAGAGACAAAATTATCCCAAGCGTAACTTTTATCTTCATGAGCTCCATAAATTTCATTATGCTTTTTTCTTGCTTCAGCAATTTGTTGATGGGTATATAAGCTATTCCAACTTTCTTTCAAAGGAACATTGGAAACCTTAGCAAGAGAAACATTGGAAACTTTTTGTCTATAACCATCTAAAACTTTAGGAACACGGCTAGAAGACTCATCAACCCACAAGAAAACGGCATCGGAGCTATCAAACCGTCCATTAGTAAAAGAAACAAAACCATTTTCTGAAGCTAAAAAGACATCATAATATTTTTTAGATTCTTCTTGAGATTGTGCTCCAGCTTCTATTTTAACATTAACCCCATCCAGTTTAATAGACGCCCCACTACTGGAGTGGACCCTAGAGCCGCCCTCTCCAATGCTTTTTGGAGAAGTAAGCGATCCAAATTTCATTGTTAATCCTGCCCCATCATAAGCAAATAGAGCCATTCCACTTGTATTAATAGCCGTCTCACTCAAAAAAACAGATGAGCCACCAGCCAAAACAGCTGTCTCGACATTGGTTATTTCTCCACCTTTCATGTTAGCTACCGCACCCCCTCCTACTTCAATTCCCATCGCAAAAGTCTTAATATTCGTGTTAACTAACTCAACAGCAGCACTCTCTTCCGCATATATAGCACTCGCAAAACCGGCCTTTTCCTTATCTCCATCTTCACCTTCACCAGTTACACCCTCTATAGATAAACCCTTTAATTTAACATTTGCTCTCCTACCTGTTACATACACAGCATTTTCGCCATATTCTTTTACCTTAATCTTGCCTCCTTTCATTGTAAATTTTTCATCATTACATTTAATAGGACCATACTCCATACTACTAGAACTAGACTCGCAAGACTTAGGTGATACGATTTCGGCTGAAAGAGAATTAACAACGGCTTGAATATTACCTTCTCCTACAGAAACATCTATACCTTGTAAAAAAAAGAGAGCACTGGTTGTCAGTGCGCACAAACGTGTACGCTTTTTAAATACATTGATCATGTGTCAAACTTTCTAAATTAACTTGCAAAAGCATTAAAATTAAGTGAAAATACGGTAGTAGCACGATTTGTAACATACACTAGACAACTTTGCAACATATTGTTGTTTATTAAAGTATCATTTTGAGCATAAGTCCGCCTAAGTTAAGTTTTTAAATATTCAATTTATTGTAATTTATAAAATAAAAGGATGAGATAAAATGACGATGATCAAATATCTAAAACATGTAATTTCTGTCTTTATTGTAGCAATCAGCTTTGCGACGTTTTCATGGGCAGATATAAGTGTTAATACAAATGTAACTATTAACCATGTTTCAGGCACCACTAGTGTCCCCAGCTCTCCTCGAAAGGTTATAGTATTCGATCTTGCAACGCTGGATAACATGAACCGCCTTGGTATCAAAGCAGTTGCCGGTGTACCTGAAGGAAAAAAACCTGCGTATTTGCAACAATTTGATGACGCGCAATATGAAAAAATTGGTACCGTTTTTGAACCAAATTATGAAAAAATTGCTACGCTTCAACCTGATCTCATTGTTATTTCCTCGCGAACTCAAGCCAAATACAATGATTTATCCAAAATCGCTCCAACTATTGATCTTACAGTAGGAAATGAAAACTCTCTTGAAGATATTAAACGGAATGTGTCTATTCTTGGAAAAATTTTTGGTAAAGAAAAGGAAGCGGAAAAGGAAATTGCACAACTCAATGAAAATTTAGCAAAAGTCCGTCAAAACACTCAAGGAAAAGGCACAGGGCTCGTTCTCATGACCTCTGGCGGAAAAATCAGTGCTTTGGGACCAAAGTCGCGTTTTGATATTTTTCATTCCGCATTTGGAATTTCTCCTGCAACCGATAAACTCACCGTGCAAAAACATGGGCAACTTATTTCTCCTGAATTTATTTTTGAGACTAATCCTGACTGGCTACTGGTTATTGACCGTGATGCCGCAATTGGGCGAGAAGGACAATCTGCGGCACAACTGCTCGATAATGAACTTGTTAAACGCACAACTGCTGGAAAACAAAATCAAATTATTTATTTAGATTCTTGGAGCTGGTATCGTGCAAATGGTGGTCTCACTGGACTTAACGAAGCAACGCAACAGATCAGTGAAGCTTTTACAAAAAATAAATAAGCGTATAAATAGCTTGCTTGTTTTAGAAATAAAATCTAAGAGCAAAGGTTGTCTATAAGCAATCTTTGCTTTTTTCTGTTGGAAAATAATTTAACGTGAAAAATTACTGGATAGCCGTAACCATTCTTGCTCTATTGTCTATCCTTAGCATTTTTGTTGGTTATTCTGATGTAACACTTTCTGACTTATTATCAGGTGATACTCATGCTTTGCTTATTTTTTGGCAAACACGCCTTCCCCGCACAGCCGCAGTGCTTTTGGTAGGCATAGCTCTTTCCCTCTCCGGCATGATTATGCAACTTCTTGCACGCAATCGCTTTGTTGAACCATCAACTGCTGGAACTGTTGAATCTGCATCTCTTGGGATTCTTTTTGTTATGATTTTTCTACCCAATATCCCTGTGCTTGGAAAAATGATTATCTCTACAGTTTTTGCTATGACTGGCACACTTTTTTTTATGTTTTTATTGCGCCGCATTCCTCTAAAATCTGCCCTCATTGTACCACTCACAGGGATTATGCTGGGATATGTTATTGGCTCTTTAACCAACGCTATTGCTGATTATGAGATGTTGCTTCCTTCTCTTCAAGCTTATTTATTTGGCAGCTTTGCTATGATTCTTGAAGGAAAATATGAACTCTTATGGCTCTCTCTTCCCTTATGCATTCTTGCCTATTGCACCGCTGACCGTTTTACAGTAGCAGGTCTGGGAGAAGACTTAACCAATAACCTTGGGCTTAATTATCGTACTGTCATGCTCTTTGGTCTTTTTATTGTTGCATCAATCACTGCTGTTATCGTCTGTACAGTCGGACGAATCCCTTTCGTTGGGCTGATTATTCCAAACCTTGTTTCAAATTTCATGGGTGACAACATGCGTCATACCGCTCCTTGGGTAGCAATCAGTGGTGCAGGATTGGTTTTGATCTGTGATATTTTAGGACGAATAATTCATCCTTCTCTTGAAATTCCCATCAGCACTATAATGGGGGTTATCGGTAGTTTTATTTTCATTATACTTCTTTTACGCTGGAGAAAGCGTCTTGGATAAAAAGAAAACAACAATGCTTGTACTAACAGCACTTATCGTAATGGCATGCACTGTAATAAGCCTCTATATGTCATGGAATATCAACATTTATACGTGGAAATTTCGTTTCACAAAACTTGCATCTCTTCTTCTCATTGCGTATGCAATAAGCGTTTCTACTGTTTTATTTCAGACAGTTGTCAACAATCGTCTTCTTACTCCTTCTATCGTGGGGTTTGATCAACTGTATATTTTAATAAAAACCATTACGATTTATTTTCTCGGCTCTCTTTCTTTGCCCTTTTTAAATGAAGAAGGACAACTCATTCTTGAAGCTCTCATTCTTATTTTCTTTTCAATAAGCCTTTTCCGCTGGCTCTTTTCAGGGAGTCTCAAGGGGCTTCATTTAACCTTACTGATTGGTATTGTTTTTGGAGGCTTTTTTTTCAGTTTACGCATGTTCATGCAATTGCAATTAAACCCAGACCAAATGATGAATCTTACTGACATTATGTTTGCAAATTTTAACAAATTCAATACGCCGTTAATAGGCTTTGCCACAATTATTGTCTTCATTGTAAGTCTGATTGGGTGGCGTGAACGCCACCTTCTTGATATTCTTGCTCTCGGACGCGAGAACGCGCTCAATCTTGGAGTTGATTATCACAAAAGTACTACAGCTATCCTTATATTTGTTTCTATTCTCGTATCCATTTCCACAGCACTGGTAGGACCCGTCACCTTTTTTGGACTGTTAGTTGCCAACCTCTCCTATGAACTCTCTCCTCAGGCAAAACACAGTGTTGTTATACCAGTTGCAATATTATTGGCGATAATTTGTTTAGTTGGTGGACAATTTGTTTTGGAACAAGTTTTTAATATGGCAGGACGCTTAAGTTTTATTATTGAATTTTGTGGTGGAACTGTCTTCTTATTTTTATTAATGAAGGGAAAACTAAAATGATTGAAATCAATCATCTTTCCAAGGCTTATGGAGCGCGATTGATTATCGATAATTTATCTCTTCATCTTCCTAAAGGGGGAATTATTTCTCTCATTGGCCCCAATGGTTCTGGCAAATCAACGCTTTTGATGCTGATAAGACGTCTGTTACCGCATCATAAAGGATCAATTAATATCGACGGATTTGATATTAATAAAATGTCCCATGATATTTTAGCTCAAAAACTCTCAATTCTACGTCAAGATAATCCTTTGTCTTTTCGTTTAACCGTGTATGATTTAGTAAGCTTCGGCCGCTATCCTTACTCAAAAGGTTGGTATACTAAAGAAGACAAACAATTTATTGAGAGTGCACTCCGATATCTCGGCTTACAAGATCTAAAAGACTGCTTTTTAGATGAACTTTCTGGTGGACAGCGTCAACGAGCTTTTATTGCAATGGTCATCTGTCAAGATACTGATTATCTTCTGTTAGACGAACCATTAAACAATCTGGACATGAAACATGCTGTTTCCATGATGAAACAATTACGCCGTACGGCTGATGAACTTAAAAAAACTATTCTGATTGTCATGCATGATATCAATTTCGCATCATCTTATTCAGATATGATCGTTGCACTCAAAAATGGGAAAGCGGCTTATTGTGGAACACCACAAGACATTATACAGCCAGAAATTCTCAAAGACATTTATGATGTGGATATTCAGATCAAAACAATTAATGGCGTACCTATCGCCCTTTATTATCTATGATATTCATCTCACTTATCAATAATCGTAAACACTCTTTTATACTTGCGCACACTGTAAAATCTGCTAAAAAACAATGGCATCTGCGTACTGGGGAATAGTTTAATGGTAGAACAGCGGACTCTGACTCCGTCAATCTTGGTTCGAATCCAAGTTCCCCAGCTGTAGCTTGATTGTAGCTTGACGGCAGGTTTTGTATGTAGCTTGACGGCAGGTTTTGTATATTTTGCCACTAGGTTTTGTACCAA
>NZ_LR736311.1:0-24659 GCF_902652675.1 Bartonella refiksaydamii | reverse complement strand
TAATTTATCACTATTTTAAAAATTATGTTTGACATTAATCTAAAACGCGTGATAGCCACTTAAAACGTATCATATCGATACGTTATTTTAAGAAATAATGAGAAATTAAAGGAGAATTAAAATGGGTAGTTCAAGCTCATCGAATGATTCAGGTAATTCATGTAGCTCTTCGGGTCTTCTTAGTGCAGCGCATTCAGCAGGGCAAGTAGGTTATTCGGTAGGATCGCATATAGGTGAAGTTAGAGGAGTTATATTAGGAGGAGCTTCAGCGATAGCGCTTGCACCTGAAACAGGAGGTTTAAGCCTTTTAGCGGGTGCCTTAGGAAGTGCTGCAGCGGGAGGCTATGTGGGGTCAGCACTCTATAGTGGAGCGGGTTATTTGCTTGGGGCTGAGGCAAGTCTCGCATATAATGCTTATCAATGTATGAAGTAATTTATAAAATATCTATGATATTTTTCTGAAATAATAACAGTTTTGTAGACATATTTTAATTTAATATGTCTACAATTGTTGATAAAATAATTTTCAGTTATATATATTTTTATTTGGAAATTTTGTTTTTTATGAATATTTTTAATACTATTGTTAATTTATTCTTATCAATATGTTGCTTGAGTCTATTTATATCTTTGTTCAAATTATATTATTCTTCTAAAGGATATAGTAAAAATGATATTAATAAAAAGTCATTAATAAGAGTAATTTCATTTTTTATATTATTCTTTATATTGTTTTATTATATTAAGTTTTATGTAATTAATAATTTACTTTAATTAACTATTTTATATATAAAAGTTGTAAAAATAATCTAATAAACAACTATTATTTGTAATAGTTTATATTATTTTAAATGGACTCTATTATGACTGATATTATTTTTATTATTAAAAACGCTTTATTTGCAACAAATATTTTTGTGCTTTTGAGTATATATTTTTATAAATTAACTTTTCCTACTTGGTGGCAGTCTATAAAATTAGGGTCAATTATAATTATTGTGTACTTTATAATATATTTTGGACTTTATTATTTAATAAACTAATATTAATTTCTCATAAGAGTGAACAGTATTCATAATTTTTCAAAACTCTACAAAGTGGATAATGAAAGCCTCATATGAGGCAAGTGAGTGCTATTTGTGGATATTATTGAAATATTTGTATATTTTAGTTTTTAATTGTTATGGTGGGCATTATTGATGTGGATGGATTTTATTAATTTTATTGTAAAATTGTTGCATTCAATCCTGATTGTAATTACATTTACAATTTCAGTTTTTTTGTACTACGAATCTAAAGGCTATAGTCAAAAAGAGATTCAGAAAAAACTATTATTACTAGTAAAGTTATTCTTTATATTGATGGCCATAACATTTTTTATAACATTCTTTATTGTTATATTTTATCAGTTTAATTTATTTAATAATGTATTAAATTTTATAAAATAAAGCATATATTTTTACAAATATCTTTTGAAAAGTAATAAAAGAGAGAAAATAAGTGGGGAAAAGATGTTGAGAATCTATAATTAATACTCCGCTTTTCAATTTCATTATCTCTATTGCATTTAACAATGCATTAATTGCATATGTAATCCATTCTTAAATTTTATTTAAAACTTATAATTAACAGTATTTTGATCTGTTATTGCATGCCTGTACTGATTTACAATAAAAGTGTCTGAGACAACAAAATATCACAATATTAAACGCTTTCATATATAAAACTCCTAGTTATTCTTACTGCCAAATAATCTATGCATATCAACGTTATTTATATTTTTCCTATACGAAATGCGTATGTGAGCTAATTTTTGTAACTGATATCTTTATCTATAATGAAAAGATCTACAGGTTGATTTGGATATCTATAAACTTTGTATAGTAACCCCAAAAATATGTAATAGTACAATCTTACGGTTATTATGGATTTTATTCTTATAAAATGTAGAAGCATAATGATATGCATTACAAATGGTTGCGAAGAATTGCTTTTATAGGGAGTTATTTATTTTCTTTGCAGTTTACAATTTTTTTTATCATTTTATCTTAAATAAGAGGATGTGTATTAATTTCTATTTCTTTATTTGATTTATCCCTAAAAGAGTGGAGTTATAATGATGTCAAAAAAAGTTATGATCGTGGAAGATAATGAACTTAATATGAAATTATTCCGTGATCTTGTAGAGGCGAGTGGCTATGAAACCGTTGAAACGCGTAATGGTCTTATGGCATTAGATTTGGCTCGTTCATCAATGCCTTCTCTTATCCTTGTGGATATTCAGTTGCCAGAGGTATCAGGGATTGATGTCATTAAACAATTAAAAGGGGATGAAGAACTTAAATCTATCCCCGTTGTTGCTGTAACAGCCTTTGCTATGAAAGGGGATGAAGAGCGAATTCGTGAAAGTGGATGTGAAGAATATATGTCAAAGCCTATTTCTGTTCCTCATTTTATTACAATGGTAAAGCAATTCTTAGACTGAAAACTTGTTAAATGATAGTAGAAAAAGATACAGAAAAAGCGAATGAGCAACTGCCACTATTCGTGAAAAAAGCCCCATCGAAAACGAGGCTCTATATGTCGCGCGAAAACTGAAATTAGCGCTTTGAAAATTGGAAAGAACGACGCGCTTTTGCTTTACCGTATTTTTTACGTTCGACAACACGACTATCACGGGTAAGAAATCCACCTTTTTTCAAAATCGTGCGAAGTTCTGGTTCGTAATAGGTTAAAGCTTTGGAAATGCCATGGCGTACTGCACCGGCTTGTCCAGAAAGACCTCCGCCTGCAACGGTTGCAACAATATCAAACTGAGTATCTCTATTCGTTGCAACGATTGGCTGACGAAGAATCATTCTAAGAACAGGACGAGCAAAATATTTGTCGAATTCCTTATTGTTAATGATGATTTTTCCAGAGCCTGGTTTGATCCATACGCGAGCAACAGCATCTTTACGCTTTCCTGTTGCATAGGCACGTCCTTGTGAATCAAGTTTTTGCACGTGGATAGGAGCGACATTTTCATGAGTTTCTGCAATATTTGTCACTGCACCAAGCTCAGAAAGAGAATTAATTTCAGCCATAATTAAGCAATCCTTTTATTTTTGCGGTTTAAAGCACCAACGTCAAGAGCTTCAGGCTGTTGTGCCACATGCGGGTGTTGGCTTCCAGTATAAACACGCAGATTCTTCAGTTGGCGACGGCCAAGTGGTCCGCGAGGAATCATGCGTTCCACAGCCTTTTCAATAACGCGTTCGGGAAAACGTCCTTCAAGAATCTGACGCGCTGTACGTTCTTTGATTCCACCAATATAGCCGGTATGCCAATAATATTTTTTATCTGTATATTTTTTACCGGTAAGAGATATTTTGTCTGCATTGATCACAATGACATTGTCACCATCATCGACATGTGGAGTAAATGTAGCTTTATGTTTGCCACGTAAGCGATTAGCAACGAATGTGGCAAGACGACCTAAAACAAGGTTTTCTGCGTCAATAATAACCCATTTTTTCACCACTTCAGTTGGCTTTTGTGAAAAAGTTGCCATAGAAGTATCCTCTATTAAATCCCTTTAAAACATAAGGGAATTTTTATTGCTTTGCATTGAAAATTGCTATCATAGCGAAGTATTTAACGTATACCACTTGCTCTGATATAATGTCTTTTGATTTACGTCAAGAGAAAATAAAAACTTATAAAACAGTGCTTTATAATTGAGGTATTATAATACTACGCATTGAGAGTTATTGATGCACTTTTAAAATGAGAATGGACACTGCAAAAAAATGTTTTATCTTTAAGTCCTGATTGTATTTTATTCACCTTCATTATAGAATGAGCAATAATGCAGCGGTCTCCTTATTTTCTCAATGTTAAATCTTCTGCTTGTGGTCAGGCGTGGTTAGATGCCCTAGATATTCAAGGGGTAAATAACGCTCGTGCTATTTCTCAAAAATTTGGTCTTCCGGATCAGTTAGCGCGGGTTCTCTCAGCAAGAGATGTGGATGAATCTGAAGCTGTTGCTTTTATCAATCCAACGTTGCGCACGTTAATGCCTGATCCAGAAAGTTTTAAAGATATGCAATGTGCAGCAGAGCGTATTGTTAAAGCTATTTTGAATCAAGAGAAGGTTGCAGTTTTTGGTGATTATGACGTTGATGGTGCATGTTCATCAGCATTGGTAGCGCGTTTTTTCCGTTATTTTGGTATAGAAGTAAAAATTTATATTCCTGATCGTATTGTTGAAGGATATGGCCCAAATGAACAAGCAATGAGAATGCTCGTGCAAGACGGCGCCCATTTAATTATTACCGTCGATTGTGGCGCAAATAGTCCAGATGCAATAAAAGCAGCAAGGCTTGCAGGCGCTGATATTGTAGTTTTAGATCATCATCAAATGTCAGAGGTTCATCAAGAAGCTATGGCTCTCGTCAATCCTAACCGTCCCGATGATTTTTCTGGACAGGGGCATTTATGTGCTGCTGGCGTTGTTTTTGTTACGTTAGCGTGGGTTCATCATTTATTGCGAGAGAAAAAATTTAAAGGCAAGCTTCCTGACCTTCTAAGTATGCTCGATCTTGTTGCGTTGGCGACTATATGTGATGTCGTTCCATTACAAGGCGTTAATCGTGCTTTTGTAGTTAAAGGGCTTCAAGTTGCGCGTTCCATGCATAATCTTGGGATAGCAGCTCTAACAAAGGTTGCGCGTATAGGTGAGCCACTTAATAGCTTTCATTTAGGTTTTTTATTAGGTCCTAGAATTAATGCAGGAGGTCGTATTGGAGATCAGGCTTTGGGGGCGCGTTTGCTCAGCTGTGAGGATAAAGAGAAAGCTGACAGGATAGCAGAACAATTGAATCAGCTTAATCAAGAACGCCAAGAAATGGAAGGCATTCAATTAACACAAGCGGAATTTCATATTGATTCTCTTTATCAAGAGAGTGAAACACCACGGTCACTTGTTATTGCTCATCAAGAATGGCATCCGGGAATTATTGGTATTCTTGCGTCTCGCTTAAAAGAGCGTTTTTTTTGTCCTGTTTTTGCAATTGCTTTGAAAGAAGATGGGAGCGGCGTAGGCTCGGGACGCTCAATTTACGGTGTAGATTTAGGTGCGCTTGTTCGTGAAGCGGTTACATTAAATTTATTAGAAAAGGGGGGGGGACATAGTATGGCAGCAGGGATCACAATCCAATCGACAAAAATTGAGACTTTTCGAGAATGGCTAGAAGAAAAAGTCTCTTTAATGGTTTCACAGTTGCGTGCTAAAAAGTCTCTCAATATAGATGGTTGCCTTTCTGCCTCTGGTGCCAATAAAGAACTTTTTGAGATGATCGAAAAAGCAGGCCCATTTGGTTCAGGGAATAATACACCTGTTTTTGTTTTTCCTTCTCATCGGCTCGTTCATCTAAGTGAGGTTGGAAAAGGACACCTTCGCCTTATTATTTCTAATATTGAAGGAAAAAAACTGCAAGGAATAGCTTTTCGTGCTGTGGGGACATCGCTTGGTGATTTTCTTTTTACAAATATTGGCGAAATAATCCATTTGGCTGGTAATCTTAGTTTGAATTATTGGAATGGGACGATTAATCCACAACTGCGCGTGATTGACGCAGCGGGAGTGGTTTGAGAGGGAGTTTCTTGAAAATTAAATGTCTAGATTGGAAGCAAAAGTAGAATTTTCTTGTATAAAACGAAACCGTGCTTCTGGTTTTGTTCCCATGAGGCTTTCTACTGTATTTTTAGTTTCTTGCATTTCCATTGTATCAATGGAAACACGTAACAGTGTACGTTTTCGAGGATGCATAGTCGTTTCTTTAAGCTGTTCAGCGCGCATCTCACCAAGTCCTTTGAAACGACCAATTTCGATTTTAGCTTTTCCGGTAAATTCGGTCTTTAGTAATTCATCCTTATGGTTATCATCACGTGCATAAGCGACTTTTCCTCCTTGTGATATTCTGTAAAGGGGAGGCACGGCAAGGTACAAATGCCCTTGACGAATAAGATCGGGCATCTCTTGAAAGAAAAAGGTAATGAGGAGAGAGGCAATATGAGCACCATCAACATCCGCATCGGTCATAATGATAATACGTTCATATCTGAGATCTTTTTCACGATACTTAGAGCGCGTTCCACATCCAAGAGCAAGTATAAGATCACCAATTGTTTGGCTTGAGTTCATTTTCTCGTATGCAGCACTGGCTACATTTAGGATTTTTCCACGAAGAGGTAAAATTGCTTGGTTTGCTCTGTTCCGCGCTTGTTTAGCGGAACCACCAGCAGAATCACCTTCAACAATGAATAATTCAGCACCAGCGGCGGAGTTTTGGCTGCAATCTGCAAGTTTACCAGGGAGACGTAATTTACGTACAGCAGTTTTTCGACTTATTTCTCTGTCTTGACGCCGTTTAACGCGTTCTTCAGCGCGTTCAACAACCCAATCAAGAAGTTTTGTGGATTCCTGTGGAGAATTTGTCAGCCAATGATCGAAAGGATCACGTATAGCATTTTCAACGATACGTTGTGCTTCGATTGTTGCTAATCGATCTTTGGTTTGTCCAACAAATTCAGGATTTCTGATGAAGACTGAAAGTATTGCAGCCGTTGAAATCATAACATCATCGGATGTAATGATAGAAGCACGCTTATTGCCTATTAACTCAGCGTAAGATTTCAATCCGCGCAAAAGAGCTTGGCGCAATCCTATTTCGTGTGTTCCCCCTTCTCCGGTTGGGATAGTATTGCAGTAAGACTGTACGCAGGCATCACCACCATGCCAAGCGATAGCCCATTCAACGGAGCCATGGCCATTACATTGTTTTGTTTTGCCAGAAAAAATTTCCGACGTTACTCGATATTCATCTTTTAGAGATGAGAGTAAATAGTCTTTAAGTCCATCAGGGAAGTGAAAAATAGCTTTTTCAGGAATATTTTTTGTTTTTTCAAGTATGATAGGATCGCAATTCCAGCGAATTTTTACGCCGCCAAAAAGATAAGCCTTGGAGCGTGCCATCTTATAAATTTTTTCTGGATCAAAAGCTGCTTTTTCACCAAAAATTTTACTATCAGGATGAAAACGAACGCGTGTGCCACGACGATTATAAACATCACCCAAATCTTCCAATTCAGATTGAGGAATACCGCGTGAGAAGCGTTGTCGATAAAGTTTTCGTTCTCGTGCTACTTCGACTTCCATATCATCACAAAGAGCATTGACGACAGAAATTCCTACTCCATGAAGCCCACCGGCAGTTTGATAAGCTTTTCCATCAAATTTTCCACCTGAATGGAGCTGTGTCATAATGACTTCAAGAGTGGATTTATCAGGCATTTGAGGGTGATTTTCGACAGGAATGCCACGTCCATTATCTGTAACGGTTAAATAACCTGCTCTATCTAAGGAGACATCAATTAAATCTGCATAACCAGCGACGGCTTCATCCATGGCATTGTCAATAATTTCGGCAAATAAATGATGAAGTGCTTTACTATCTGTTCCACCAATATACATTCCAGGACGTAAACGTACAGGCTCTAACCCCTCCAGCACTCGAATAGAGAGGGCATTGTAGTTATCTTCTTGCTTATCTTTCGTATTTTTTTTCGAAGTTATTGCTTCTAAGTTCATTGGGGATTGCAGATTTTTTTCTTTTGTATTTATCCGAGACTGGGCATGATTTAAAATACTAAAAAGATCTTTGCTGTTATCGCTCATGGCGTTTGATTATCCACCTCATAAAATAAACTCTTAAATAAAAATAAATTTTATGCCTGTTTTTTATTTAAAAATCAATACACTTAGGAAACATCAATTGTTGGACCAAAAATTTGCTCAAATACTTGTCTCAGAGCAATGTCAATGTCGGGCATTGTTACAGGAAAACCTAGGTCAAGAAAGCTTGTTACACCGTGATTTGTGATTCCACAGGGGACAATCCCTGAATAATGCGCTAAATTCGGATTAACATTGATGGAAACTCCATGAAAGCTTACCCATTTGCGTACACGAATGCCAATAGCCGCGATTTTATCTTCGCAAGAGAAATCGCTTTGTGTAGAAGAGCAATTGGGATGTTTAACCCAAACACCAACGCGGTCTTCACGGCGTTCACCTTTAATATTAAATTTCGCAAGCATTTGTATGATCCATTCTTCTAAGGCACTGATAAAAGCACGGATGTCTTGTTTTCGGCGTTTAAGATCAAGCATAATATAAGCAATACGTTGACCTGGACCATGATATGTAAATTCACCGCCACGACCTGCTTCATAAACAGGAAACAAATGAGGTGCTAAAAGATCTTTTTTGTTTGCACTTGTGCCAGCTGTATAAAGGGAAGGGTGTTCAAGAAGCCAAACTTGTTCATGCGCATTTTTTGCAAGAATGTTTTCTACACGCTCTTGCATATAACGCAGTGCTTCAGGATACTCGACTAGGTTATTACTTATTTTCCATTCAACTGGTGAATTACCAAGCACCATTTTAAACTGATGTGGTAAGTGATTACGATCAGTATGTTTCAATTCAAATGTCATGAGCAATATTTATGTTGATATTCGAGCTCGTATTGTAATTCAGTAAAAGAGTTGCAGAGTAAGATATGAGATTGTTTATTAAAATTGAGATAACACGATAATAAATTTTATTTTAAGAAAATTCGCTATGCTTAAAAATATGCACTCGTTTTACCATCTTCCTGTTGCACCGCCACCACCTGATGATCCACCACCACCTCTAAATCCTCCGCCTCCTGAATGGCTACCATAGATTTCCCCAGAGCGTCTGCCTGAAGCATTTAAATTTAAAAACCAAGGGGTGAAGATTATACCCATCCAGAGATATTTTTGTGGACCTACTTTTTTACCAAAAATCATTGCAAAAATGGGTAAAGCAACTATTACGAAAAGGATTAAAAACATAATTGTATTGATTACCATTTCTTCTTGTTCAGATTGTTTACGTTTTTCTTCAACAGCCTTAGCTTTTTCCTTGATTCGAAAAGAAAAATCAGAATCATTTTCTGTAATAACTTTGATCATTGCATGAACAGCTTCGACAACCCCTTTTTGATAATTTCCTTCACGGAAATTGGGAAGAACGAAGTTATTAATGATGACTGAAGACATAGCGTCTGTTAGCTCTCCTTCTAAACCATAGCCAACTTCAATACGTACTTCGCGTTCATTTGGTGCAATGATGAATAATACACCGTTATTAATCTGTTTTTGACCTAATCCCCATGTACGAAAAAGAGAATTGCTATATGCCTCTATACTGTTTCCTGAAAGGGTAGGGAGAGTTACAATAACAATTTGATCTCCTGTTTGCTCTTCGAGTACAGCCAGTTTTTCTGTTAAATTCTTTTTTGTTGCATTATCAAGCAAATGAGCTACATCATTGATATAGCCAGTTAAGGGAGGAAATTTAGTCTGCGAGTAAGCGACACTTCCCAACGCAATGGCAAAATATAGAATGCTCAAAAAAGCCCCTAAACATGGAAAAAGATTGCATTGTATAGAATGTCGAAACGGTTTCATTAATTAAAATTGACCTTCGGTGTTTGTTGGCTATTGGTATCGATGGTAAAAGTTGGTATAGGCTTAGCATCACGAAACCATAACCTTGCCCAAATCATTGTTGGCATTGTTTTCAGTGCTGTATTGTAGACACGTACTGTTTCAATATAATCACGGCGCGCAACAGAAATACGGTTTTCAGTTCCTTCTAATTGTGATTGAAGAGCGAGAAAGTTCTGATTTGCTTTAAGATCAGGATAGTTTTCTACAACAGCCATAAGACGCGAAAGTGCGCTTGATAAATTGGCTTGATTGTTGAGATACTGCTGCATTATTTGTGGGTTATTCAACATATCAGCATTAATGTTTATTTGTGTTGCTTTTGCACGTGCTTCAATAACGTTAGTAAAGACAACTTGTTCATGAGCTGCGTAGGCTTTGACAGTTTCTACAAGATTGGGAATGAGATCTGCACGGCGTTGATATTGATTCAACACTTCACTCCATGCAGCATGTGCTTTTTCTTCATTTGTTGGGATTGTATTAAATCCGCAACCAGTTAAAAATGGTATTAAAAATACCAAGAAAACAGCACTTGAAAATTTCCTTAATATCTTAACCATAGGATAAGAAAATATTATTGAAGCAGTTTGTACATTTAACATAAAGATATCTCCATAAATATTTTACCTATTATATAGGATGTATCTTTTCTATAAAAAGTATTTTAAATTTTATAAATAGGAACTTTATGATAAAATTCATATCGGTATTGGTTTTTATATTTTTTGTTATGCTTAAATATTTATTTTTAAATTAAAGTAATAAATATAAGAATAATATCATTAAATACACAATAATAATTTATAATATTATTATAAATTATTATTGTGTATTATTGCAGTAGATTAGTTTTTTCTGCCTTTTTATTTATAGACCTCTTATTTTTCATCGATAACAATTAGAGAAAAATTTTTAGATGAGCTTATAGGCTCTGGAAATGAAAATTCTGAAATCTTGCTTTAAAAATATAAATGAAGAGCAATATTTTAAAAGGCAAATATTAGGTGCTTTCTTTGAGAAAGTAACGCATTAATTAAATTTGTACTTGAGAGGTTTATATCATAAAAGCAATAAAGTTTTACCGCTGTGTGTAGAGAAATAATCAGATACAGCAATCCTCTTCTTACAAAGACTTTGAAGAGAAGTTCTTGTTTGTAATAATTGTAGAGAAAAATCTAAAAATTGTTGTTGGACTCATATTTATTTTTCTGACAGGATTTGTTTTAAATACTAGCATTTTTAGGTAGAATCTTACGCAAACTTCGTATTGATCACGCCAACGTCTTTTAGGTAGGGCTGAGAGATTAGCTATATCTATAGCGTTTTTATCTTCCGTAGAGATTGGTAAAAAGTCTGTTTCTTTTAGAATGGTAAAAAAGATAATAGAGCTCTATGATTGAAATCAAGAAATGGCAGAATTGTTGCGAAAAGAAGTAGATACTTATCGCGATAATTTTACAGTAAAGTCTTCAAATCTGTTGTGTCGTGAAATTTTTGGTATGCTTGTTAGAACATTTGTATGGTTTTTCAAATGGTTAAATAATTTTTAGAAAAAGATTGCAGACAAAGGATGTGTTTTGTAGAGGAGTGTCGGCAGATCTTATTCCCTTGAGTTATTTGCTCATCCCTCTATCTAAAAAATACCAATAAAAACAAATTGTTATTTATAGAAAGAGACATTTTTAATTCTTTGTAGCGTGTACGGTTACCAAATGCTTGTGTTACGTTTTATTATCTGATAGCTTTCCTCTTTAGAAAATGACTTTGCTGCGTGTGAGTTTCAGTTTTGGGGGTGGATACTTAAGCGAGGATAGATTTACATTCGCTATAGCGCTCTGTTAAATCTCGAGGGTTTTTCGTTGAAAGAAAGAGTTGCTGTGGTGTGTTTTTGCTGTCTATTTTCATAATTGCAAAGCAATGATGGATGTTGGAATTTTGCAGGAGTTATAGTCAGTTATGTCTTTTAGGGGGATGATGAATTTTGTTGCTACCAGTTAAAAGGTGTGTTTCATTGTGTGTTCTTTTATTGGGTACAATATCTTTGGGAAGATAAAGAAATTGGTCTTTCTTATTGCTATTTTATTTCTGTTGACCCGTTTGGTGTTGTATATAGAAAGAATTTCCTTTTACGTTTCAACTTTCGAAAGATTAAACGTTTTTTATGGAATACAGAGTGCTCGTGAAGATGTTTACTTGGTTTTTTCTACCTATTCAACTCAGTTTTGATAATGTAATAAGGAGTGAGTGTGCATTTGGGAGCTGAATTTTTGAGAAGATACGATTATTTTTAATGCAGTTTAAAGGGGTGGATTAGTAAAAAAATTATGAAGCTTTGTGCAATGATGTCGCAAAAAGCTTATAGTTTAGATGATTGGTTTGAGAATTAAGATAGAGCTTATTGGAATGGGCAAAGGGATATTGTAATGCGTATATGATACTGGTTGGTGGAAGCTATGTTGTGTGCTTTCTGTGGTTTAATTGAGATTACGCTGGTGAATTTAAAGGCAAATGGCTCTGTATAGGTAGCCAAATTCTTTAAGTCTTTGTTATTGTAAATTTACGCTATCATTTCCCAATAACTAATTAATACAATAACATTTAAAAGGAAAAGTCTATGAACTTGAAAAGACAAATATTAAAAGGCAGCAGTTCTTTTGTTTCTGTTTTTATTGCACTGGGGATGTTTGTGCAACAAATTTCAGCAAAAACACCTGCCGATACCCTCGTGATGGCTTGGAATCTCGATGCAATCAATACATTTGATCCCGCGAAAATCAATGACGTTTATGCAAGTGAAATTATTCTCAATGTTTGTGATAATTTGGTTGGCACGGCTTCAGATGATCCAGCAAAAATTGTTCCTTCTTTGGCAACCCATTGGGATGTTTCCGGTGATGATCAGAGTACGGTGATTACTTTTCATTTGCGCGATGGTTTGAAGTTTAATGATGGTCGACCTGCTAATGCTAATGATCTTGTTTGGGGCATGAAGAGAGTTGTTAAGTTGAAGATGGCTAATGCAGCAATATTTAATGAATATGGGATTACAGAACAAAATATTGATTCTGCTTTCCAAGCCCCTGATGAGAAAACGGTGGTGATCAAATTTGATAAGCCTTATCCCGTAGAACTTATCCTTAATAATATTGTTGCCAGTCGTGCTACTGCATTGCTTGATCGTGAAACAATTATGAGACATGAAAAAGATGGTGATATGGGAAACCAATATTTAGCTAATCATGCTGCTTGTGTTGGTCCTTATCAGTTAAGTCGCTGGCGCCCTGGAGAAGCCATTTTGTTGCGTGCAAGTCATAACTATTGGGGTGAAGCACCTAAACTTAAGAAGATTTTAATTCGCCATGTTGCAGAGCCCGGAACGCAGCGCTTATTGTTGCAAAAGCACGATATTGATGTTGCGCGCAATTTGACACCTGAGGATTTGGCTGATCTCCAAGCAAAAACGGATATTAAGGTTGAAAAAGTGTTGGAGCCATCCATGATGTATTGGGGATTTAATACGACAAATCCTATTTTTGCTGATGAGAAAGTGCGTTTAGCGATGCGTTATCTTATTGATTATGAAGGTCTTGGAAAGACCCTTCTCAAAGGTGTTGGTATTCCACGTGCAAGCTTTATTCCACTTGGTAATCTTGGCGCTTTGGATGAAAAAGAAGGGCAACCCTTTAAACTTGATCTTCAAAAGGCCAAACAGCTTTTAACGGAAGCGGGCTATTCGAAAGGTTTTGAGGTGAATTTTTTGGTAGGGAGCTCTCCTTATGCGTTGTCAATTGCGCAATCGCTTCAAAATAATGCAGCAAAGGTGGGCGTGCGTCTTAAAATTGAACGTTTGGCAGGTACGCAGTTATTTTCAAAACTTTACGCACGTGCTTTTGATACAATTTTTGTCGGATGGAATAATGATTCTGCAGATCCTCATACAATGGCTTCACGGCTTATTTATAATCCTGATAATCGGTTTGAGGCTAAAAATACAGCCTATCCGAGTTGGCAACATGGTTTTTTAGACACAAAGATGAATAAAAAGGTTGATGAAGCATTGTTTCAAAAAGATCCACAGAAACGAGTAGAAATATATGCTGACTTGCAGCGTGAACTCATGCAAAAAGGACCTTACGCTTTTATCTTTCAGAAATATAGCGTTGTAGCTATGACACCCGATATTAAAAAATGGGTTTGGAATAGTGCGCCACGTATTTTTTATAGTGCAATTGAAAAATAAGCGCGTATTAGGTATTATGAATACGAAAAGAGCGTGATCATGATGTAAACGATAAGAAATATTTTTTCCCCCGCAGAGAGTCTTTGTGAAAGCTCTTAAAGCTCTTTAAGGCATGAAATTGCGGGGGCTTTTTTACAGTATATAATGAAGGTTAGTTTATGCGGGAAGTGATTTTGATAAGTGTGAAAAGGTATATTTTGGGAGATCTTTGTTCATCTTGATACAAAGAGTATGTATTCTGATTATAGGTTGATGGTTAAGAGTTTGTTTTAGGGATGTTTGATAAGCGATGTTAATGTTTTTCGCTATGTAGTTAAAAAGGTGAAGGAAAGGCATTAGAAACACTTTGTGTGAGAAAGATTAAATAAAATGCAAAAAGAAGGGGTAAAATGAGAAAAGAAAGATTATTAAAGGGCTTTTGTATTTTGTTAAGCACAATTGTTTTTTTAAATGGCTTTCTACAATCAGCATTCAGTGCATCATCTAAAGATACATTGGTGATGGCATGGAATATTGACTCAATTAGCAGTTTTGATCCTGCTCAATCTGTTGAGGTTGTAACGAGTGAATTATTGATGAATATTTGCAGTGCGTTAGTACAGTATGATAAGCATGATCCTACAAAAGTTCGTCCTGCTATGGCCCAATCTTGGGATGTTTTAGATAACGGTAAAAGGGTTGTTTTTCATCTTCGTGATGATTTAAAGTTTGATGATGGAAGGACAGCGACGGCGCACGATCTTGCATGGTCGATGAAACGGATTATTAAATTAGGATTGAGCTATGCTCAATCTTTAATGGATTACGGATTTACCAAAGACAATATCGAAACAAATATTAAAGCTCTTGATGATAAAACTTTACAACTGAAATTAGATAAATCCTACCCTATCCAGCTTATATTGACTGTTATTGGGCAGTCCTATGCTTCTGCTTTACTTGATCGGCAAACAATTGAAGTAAAGAGTGTTAATGGGGATATGGGTAATAAATATTTAGCTACGCATTCAGCTTGTGTTGGACCTTATAAATTGGTACGCTGGACTCCAGGAGAAAAGGTTGTCTTACAGGCGACCAAACATTATTGGGGAGATGTGCCTAAAATTAAGCAGATTGTCGTGCAGCATGTTGCTGATTCAGCGAGTCAGAGACTTCTTTTGGAAAAAGGTGATGTGGATATAGCGCGTGATCTCTCTTCAGAGGATGTTTTGGATATTGAAAAACAGGGGGGGGCCGTTAAGATTAGCCGCGTTTTGCGACCACAGATTGTTTATTTGTCGTTAAATAATAAGAATGCAGTTTTTTCTCATGAGAAAGTGCGTTTGGCGATGCGCTATCTTATTGATTATAAAGGTCTTGGAAAAACTGTTTTAAAGGGTATTGCGATTCCACGTGCGACTTATATGTCATTAGGTATTCCGGGCGCTTTGAATAAAAAAGAAGGATTGCCGTTTAAGTTAGATTTAAAAAAGGCAAAACAATTGATCAGTGAGGCTGGTTATCCTAATGGTTTTAAGGCTAATCTTTTAGTTGGTAGCCTTAATTATATGTCGTCTGTTGCACAATCTATTCAAGCCAATGCGCGCAAAATCGGTGTTGAACTCACAATTGAAAAAATGGCACAAAATCAGTTACTGAGCCGCGTGCGTGGTGGTAATTATGATACTGCTATTATGGGGTGGGGGAGTGCTGATCCTGATGGACATCCCGCTTCATTAAATCACGTTTTTAATCCTGATCCAACATTTACAAAAAAGCATAATATGTATTTGGCTTGGCGTGCTGGATATTATGATGAAAATGTCAATAAAATGGTGATGGATGCTTTGTTTGAGCAAGATCAAAAGAAGCGTATTTTGCACTATCGTGCTTTACAACATTATGTGCTTGAACATGGTCCTATGGTTTATTTATTTCAGACATATTATACTGTTGGTATGGGGGCTGCAGTGAAAAAGTGGGTTTGGAACAGTTTTAGATTATACTACAATGATGCAGAAAAATAAAGGCGGGCGTTGTATAAAGAAAGATTGTAGAGAGTTCTTGATGAGAATTTGCTTGATATTTTATAAAAAGGTATGAGCTTTATGTTTAGTAGCCATAGAGGGGGATATTATAATGGTTTTGCCATTTTCAGAATCTGAAAAAGCTGTATCACAGAAGCAAAAAAAAATGTTTGTATGGGATTTTTTTTTCAAAGGTCTTAAGTTACTTATTTCAGTTTTTGTGACGTTGCTTGGTTTGGTGACCATCACTTTTTTTATTGGTCATCTTCTTCCTTTAGATCCCGTTCTTGCTATTCTTGGTGATAATATCAGTCAGGAAGCTTATGATGCAATGTTTTATAAGTTGGGTCTTGATAAGCCATTGACTGTTCAGTATTGGAATTATCTTCGTAATGTATTTTTGTTTGATTTTGGAGATGCCTTAACCTCTGGGCGTCCTGTCTTAACAGATATTATGCGTGTATTTCCTGCAACGTTAGAGCTCGCCACAGTTGCTATTATTATTGGTACGAGTCTTGGTATTCCTTTTGGTGTTTTTGCAGCAATGTATCGCGATTCATTTATTGATTACTTTGTTCGTACTTTTACACTCCTGAGTTATTCAACACCGACATTTTGGCTTGGGTTAATGGCGTTATTAATATTTTATGCCAAGCTTGGCTGGATTGGGGGTCCAGGGCGGATTGATTTTATTTATGAATATTCTTTTGAGCCAAAAACAGGTTTTTTTCTTTGGGATACTGCTAGGCAAGGACAGTGGGAAGCTTTTGCTAATGTCTTTGGTCATATTATTATGCCTGCTTTAATCTTAGCTTTCGGTGCTATGGCCTATATTAGTCGTATGACTCGTGCGTTTATGATTGAACAGCTCAATCAAGAATATATCATTACAGCACGTGTGAAAGGATTATCTTGGATTCGAACGGTGTGGGGGCATGCCTTTCGCAACGCTGCTGTTCAGATTATTACCGTTGTTGCGCTTTCTTATGCTTTTTTGTTAGAAGGTGCTGTGTTAACAGAAACAGTTTTTGCTTGGCCTGGATTCGGACATTATTTGACGAATGCTCTTTTGGCGGGAGATATGAATGCAGTGGTTGGATGTACTATGCTTGTAGGGTTTCTTTTTGTCATCATTAATTTATTTTCTGATTTACTTTATCGCATCTTTGATCCAAGGACACGCTGAATATGACAATAGTTAATCATCATAAATCGCAATCGCCATTTTCTTTAGGACGTTGGTTAAATGAGCCTGTTCCACGGTCAATAGTTCAAGCAAATGTGCAAAAAATTTATCATGCATTGATTAAGTTTTTTCATAATTTATCGGCTTTAATTGGTCTGGTTATTATTTCTATTATTGTCATATGTGCGTTTTTTGCTCCTTGGATTGCTACGCATGATTTTCTTAGCAATGATCTTGTTCACAGATTGCAACCACCTTCTATGTTGCATTATTTTGGAACGGATGAATTGGGGCGTGACATCTTTAGTCGCATCGTTTTTGGTGCGCGTATTACTCTTTATATCGTTTTTCTTACTACAATTATTGTGGGGCCGATAGGGTTGATTGTTGGGACTGTCTCTGGCTATATAGGGGGATGGGTTGATACTGTTCTCATGCGCATTGTCGATATTTTTCTTGCTTTTCCAAGTTTGATTTTAGCTCTTGCTTTTTCAGCTGCCTTGGGACCAGGTATTGAAAATGCATCTATTGCAATTTCAATTGCAGCATGGCCATCAATAGCGCGTTTAGCGCGTGCTGAAACTTTGACTATACGTTCATCTGATTATGTCTCTGCAGTTCGTTTACAGGGAGCATCTAATTGGCGAATTATTTTGTTTCATATTGCACCGATGTGTATTCCTTCAGTGATTGTACGGTTAACGTTGGATATGTCTGGAATTATTTTAACAGCTGCTGGTCTTGGTTTTTTGGGATTGGGAGCTCAACTCCCAAGTCCTGAATGGGGAGCAATGCTTTCGTCTGGCCGTGAATTTATGATGACAAATTGGTGGTTAGCGGCGATACCAGGTTGTGCGATATTGTTAGCAAGTCTTGCCTTCAATCTTTTAGGTGATGGACTTCGTGATGTATTGGATCCACGTAATGGTTAAAAAAATATTAGAGATAGAAGATTTGCGTATTTCTTTTCCTACGAGACGTGGTGTTTCAGAAGTTGTGCGTGGCGTTAGCTTTTCCGTAGGAAAAGAGAAAATTGGAATTGTTGGAGAATCTGGGTCTGGAAAATCAATGACTGGGCGTGCGATACTCAAGTTGAGTCCAAAATCAGCAATTGTCAAAGCTAAAAAAATGCGCTTTGATGATGTCGATTTATTGAGTGCGCGTGAATCTCAGATGCGAACTATCCGAGGTAAACGTATTTCAATGATTTTACAGGATCCCAAATATTCACTTAATCCACTAATACGGATTGGGGATCAGATTATGGAAGCTTATCGTATTCATTACCGTGTTTCAAAAGCTGATGCGTGGGAAAAGACAATTTCTATGTTAGAATCTGTTCATATTCGTGATCCAGAACATGTGATGCGATTATTCCCTCATGAAATATCTGGAGGTATGGGACAGCGGGTTATGATTGCTATGATGCTTATTCCCAAACCTGATTTAATTATTGCGGATGAGCCAACCTCTGCGCTTGATATTACAGTAAGGCGTCAGGTTTTATCAGTGTTGGATGAGCTAGTCACCGAATCTGGAATGGGACTGATTTTTATTAGTCATGATTTGAATATGATTGCTGATTTTTGTGATCGTGTTTTGGTTATGTATGCAGGACGCGTGTTAGAAGAATTGTCTGCATCTAATTTGTCTCGCGCTTGTCATCCTTATACCAAAGCTCTGTTAGCGAGTTTGCCACGGCTTGATAATCCTGTTGATGTTTTGGCTGTTCCTGAACGTGACCCTGACTGGTTGCATAATCCTACGATTGTTAATGGTGTTGAAGGAGTTGCTCCATGACCAGTTGTGAGAATATTATCGATGTTTCTCATTTATATGTGACCTTTGGAAATAGGCACAAGGCAGTGACAGTTGTTAAAAATGTCAACTTTCATATTAAGCGTGGTGAGGCTTATGGTTTGATTGGTGAATCAGGATGTGGAAAATCAACCATTTTAAATACATTAGTTGGGCTTATTCCAGACTATAGTGGGCGTTTCATTTTTGATGGAGAAGAAGTAGCAAAAAAAAGGAATAAGAATTTTCTGCGCCGGATTCAAATGGTTTTTCAAGATCCTTACGCTTCTCTTCATCCAAGAAAAATGGTCTATACGGTTCTTTCTGAATCTCTCAAAATCCATGGTATGGATAATCCAAAGGAGCGGGTACGTGATGCTTTAAATTCGGTTGGTTTAGATGCTTCCTTTCTTTATCGTTATCCACATGAGTTGTCTGGAGGGCAACGTCAGCGTATTGCTCTTGCACGTGCTTTGATTATTGAGCCAGAAGTTTTATTGCTTGATGAGCCGACATCTGCATTGGACGTGTCTGTACAGGCTGAAATTTTAAACTTGTTAAAATCGTTACGAGAGGAAAGAAAACTCACTTATTTGATGGTATCTCATGATCTTGCCGTTGTTGCACACATCTGTGAACGTGTTGGAATTATGCATAAAGGGATTATTCTTGAAGAACTTAGCAATAATGATTTGCGTAATTTGCATGCACATAGTGACTATACAAAGATGTTTTTTGAAGCCAGTATCGATCCCATTGCTTATAAAGAAGCAAGGGTAGGATAGGTTTTACAAAAAAAGTGGAAGTTTTTTCTGTTTTAGGTCTTTGCAGATGTTCAGCATTGCCTTTGCAATGTAGTTTTTTGTCGTTTCGAGTTTTGTAGGTATAAATTGCGTAGAAAATTTATCTATATATTTTTATCCTGTGAGGCATACTGTAATATGAGATACGCAGGTGACTTATAGAGTATTAATTATCTGATATCATTGCACTTTTTTTGATCACAATTTTATATCCAGCAGCTTTTGTTATAAAATTTTGAGATTTAAATTTATAAAAAATAACAGTATAATAAGTAATAATGCTATATTTTATAGTATAGCTTTTTGAGGTCTAATTTATCGATAAATGCTAAGTTTTATTTTTTAAAAAAGAAGAATCTGTTGTGAGAATTTTTTGAATATTAAGCGATAAATTCTAAAATATTTTGGGTGTTCTTAAAAGAGAAAAAAACAGATTTTATAAATAAAAAGGTCAGCACATTTTACTGTCTTTTTGCTAAAGCGAACAGAAAAATACTCTTGTTTTTACAGCTTTATCTCTTAAAATTGATAGCGTATTCCGCCTGAAAAACTTGCTCCGGATATACCAGTTTTTTGAAGCTTTTGTTGATAACTGACATTGCCATGAAGCGAGACATTTGGAGATAGTTGCGCACTGATACCAAGCCCACCTTCAATAGCAGACCCCATAGAATCAAGTTGATAATTCTTATCAATATGTATTGCTTTATCATTACCAAAAGTTTTTATCACATTTATTTTTCCGTAGAAGGAAGTAAAACGACTGCTTTCAGTGGTGAAAATAGTTTTTGTCAAACGCCCACCAACACGGATTAACCATTGATGAGGATTATTCATATCAACTTTAAAGCCGTCAGCATCTGAAAGAATATCAAATGTCAAATGTTGATAAGCAAATTGCGCTTGGGGTTCGAAGGTTACTCCTTCCATTCCGGTTGCAAACTGTTTGCCAACGGTGTTGGAGATGCTCAAAGTTTTCACATTTTTTAATGTTGCAGTTTTGCCAATGATGGCATTGGTGATATCTCCTTTTATTATCCCATAGGATAAAAGTGTATCGATGTAGAAACCATTGTCATGCTGTATGCTGCCATAGGCTGTTAGTGACCATTTATTCAGCGAGCTCTTCCCAGCATCTTGCATATCTTTTGGGGAAAAAGACATTTTCCCATAAGTTCCTACAAAGCCAAGATGTGTTGTGGTGTTTTGTCCTTCCAGTGTAGGTAGTGCAAGACCGGCTTGGAGAGCAGCATAGCGAATACCAGCACCGCTATAACCATATTTACGAGGGCTGCTCTCAGAGGATAGGGTTCCTGTACTTCCATAGATGTATAAGAAAAATCCTGTCTTTTTGTCCTTGTTTCTGCCCAAGGTAGATGTTCTCATATTGGCTAAAAGCGTATTTTGTTTAGCCATATCAGTCAATCCAGCATAGAATAGGGCGTTTGGCATGACAAAATAGCTTGCTACTTGCGGGAGAACTGCTTTCGCTTTTGAATCAGGATCCAGAAATTCATTTTGCAAGCGAAAATCCCAAAAATTATCACCATTCCCTAATAAATTTTGATTCGCATTAGCCAGACCATAGTTTGCTTTTGGTCCATAGGCGGTAAGTATATATTTATAAGGCGAACCTTTTATTGCGATATAGTTATTCTCTAATTTAAAAGAGTTTTTATCTGCTTCTCCAGAAACTTGAATCAGTGAAATGCCGCGTGTATTTAAAGGATCAGAATCGTCTGCTTTTACAGTTTCTTTTTCTAAACGGTTTTGAAAATAAACTGTTGTGGTGCCTGAGACATCACCATGAATTAAAAGGCGATCTGTTTTCTGATTGCCTATTGCAATGCCATCACTCCATTCAGTGTTTAAATAAATTTTTGCATTCTCTGTTGCATTGTAGACGGCCGTGGTATCTGGTTTGCCAGATCCTATATGCAATGTTTGATAATGATCTTCCATTGGTGTATCAAAAGCGATAGAGCTATTGTTGAGATTAAGTACAGAAACTTCAGAAAGTGATCTTTGGGTAATATCAAGCAGATTCCCTGCATTGTCTTTTTCTTGTGTACTGACCTTTAAGAGCCACTTTGTACCGTTGATCAGACTAAGGGATGCTTGATCGACTTTATCGGATTCGTTAACTAAAACCTTTGCGCTGCCTTCTAGAATAGAACTATCTGCAGTTACATAAGATATCCCAGGGGACTTTGTATCAACTGCGGTTATTAATAAAGTATCAGCAAAAATTTTTGAATTTTTTAGAATAATCTTTGATTGATCACCTTGTACTTTTAGCGCACCACCACTGGCGTTCACAACAGTATCTGTCAGATCAATTTGTCCACTGGATTTTGCATAGGCTGCTGACTGTGAGCTAGTTGTGGTCAGAGTTCCTCCCACCATTGTGATTTTTGCTTCTTGATCATCTGCTAGTAGTCCATCGCCACTGGCGTTCACAACAGTATCTGTCAGATTAATTTGTCCACTGGATTTTGCGTAAGCCGCTGGCTGTGAGCTAGTTGTGGTCAGAGTTCCTCCTACCATTGTGATTTTTGCTTCTTGATCATCTGCTAGTAGTCCATTACCACTAGCGTTCACAACAGTATCTGTCAGATTAATTTGTCCACTGGATTTTGCGTAAGCCGCTCTGGCTGTGAACCGGTTGTGGACAGAGTTCCCCCTGTCATTGTAATTATCGATTTCGGTTTTTCTGCTTGTATCCCATTTTGAGTAGAGAGAACCGTAACATCATCTTTTAAAAAAATATTACTACCGTTCCCAGCATATATTCCAAGATTTTTTCCTTGAAATAAACCTGCTGATACCGTTATTTGAGAACCATTATCCGCATACAGACCTTTTTGTGCGTTCTCAATGGTTACGTTTTTTAAAGTAACAGTGCTTGCATCTGTCATTACCCCATTTTCTTTGGCATTAATTATTACATTTTTCAGTTTATTGTCTTCTCCTACACTGTTAACAAAAGAAATGCCACTTTTAAAAGAATTTATGAAACCACCGGCCATATTTAACATAGATCCGCCTGTTATTTGGGCACATAGTCCATTTGTTACGTCAATTGTCACATCATTTAACTCAACGATACTTTGATTACTGACTTTTATGCCAGCGATTTCTCTATCACTATTCTGCCCTGCGTTAATGGTGCCATTAGTTATTATGACCTTACTACGGTTCTTTATATCAAGACCAATCGTTACACGCTTAATGGTTGTGCCTTCTAGATAAATTTGGCTGCTAGGACCAATCGATTCTACACCGATTCCATATTCTCTAACATATTTAATTGTTACTGGTTTACCATTTTCATCTATTATTGCTTCGCCATTATCATCTTTAACTGGCACTTCCCATTGAGTTAGAGGACCAATTACTTTTAAATATCTACCATGGATTATACCGGTACTTGTCACTTTAATTTTCTCATAAGTTGCGTTTGTGCTACCTGTTATATCTTCGCCAGCATTAGCTGAAAGTTCGGTAGCATGGGCGTTGAAAGGGACTCTAGAGAGCATCATAATTGTAGCAAATGTACACGATAGAGGATATTTTTTATGCATAATGTATTATTCTCCTTATAACACACAAAAGTCTCCTACTATAAGAAGTATAATAAATGGATTATTATTATAATATACAAATAGATTATTTTTATTTATGTGTAAAGTATAAATAATGATTTATAAAATACCTAATGTTTTTATAATATAAATTTATTATTAAATATTTTTTTATAAATCATAACATTTATCTATTTAATATCATTAATTTATATCATTCTGTTATAAAATATTCTATTGATAGTAGATACTATTTAGAAAAATCTTAATTAGATTATGATAAGAAAGAATATGAAAGATACTAAAAAGATTTTTGGTGTTGCCATTTCAAAATCAATAAAGGGATAGTTTTTTAAGTAATTCTTGTAAAAGATAAAAAGCTTTAGAAGTGTTTATAAAGTTTTTTGAGAGCCCCTTAAAAAACTTTAAAAAGTAAATTAATACAAATTTTAGTGTAAAACTACAGCATTTACGCCGCTAAAGCAGCTGTGGCTTTTGATATGACGGGAGATCAGATTGGGGAGCGTTTTGCCAAATTGCGCAATGTCTTTAAGCTTAATCAAGCAGGCATTGAAGATTTAGGTGATGCCATCAATCATCTCTCTAACCACATGGCGGCAAAAGCAAGCGAAGTGTCTGACTTTACCAATCGCGCCACCGGTGCAGCAACCATGTTTAAACTCACCGCACGGGAAACAACGGCTTTTGGTACGGCAATGATTTCTGCTGGTATTGTGCCTGAGAGTGCAGCGCGTGGTTTTAATGCCATGAGTGCCCGCATACAAGCAGGAGGCAAGCATATTGAAGATGCTTTTGCCAATATCGGGCTTTCCCGCGAAAAATTTATGCAAGATCTCGACAAAGATGCCACTGGTACTTTGGTGCACTTTTTTGATGTTTTAGCCAAATCCGAACAGGGCATGCGCTCGCTGATTGCCATTGCGGGTCGGGATTTTACCGGTGATTTTGCCAAATTGGTTGGCAATCCAGAATTGTTAGGGCAAGCTTTAAAATATGTTGAAGACCCAAAAGTCTTTAAAGGCTCGGTGGAGCAAGAAGCAGACAAACAAGCAACGGGCGCTATACGGCAATTTGAACTTTTGCAAAACCGCATCATAGCTTTGGGAATTACCATTGGTGAAGTCTTATTGCCCCCTGTCAACAGTTTGATGGCAAGTATTGGTGGGTTTATCAATGTTCTTATGGCATGGGCGAATGCGCATCCCGCTTTAACAAGCGCTATCATCAAAACCATTGCCGCTCTGATGGCTTTTAACATTGCTCTGCGGGTGTTGCGCTTTACCCTTGCTGGTACACGGCTTGGCTTGCTACAGTTGATAGGCTCTTTGATCAAGCTTGGTGGTGTGAGCGGCAAGCTTAAAACAAGCTGGCGAGGCTTAGCAGCTTCAGGGCGTTCCTTGAAACTATTGATGGCAGGGCTTGGGGCAAGTTCACTCA
>NZ_LR736310.1:22995-27066 GCF_902652675.1 Bartonella refiksaydamii | reverse complement strand
AGCACTCCTCCCATAAATCAATAGAATCTGTCTATGCAAAAGTTGGCATGGGGGCATATGGGGGGCAAGACTCCATACAACAAGAAAATCCTATCTACGACGGATTGGGTACAGAAAATGCAACTCCTCCTAGATCCCCGAAAGATGAAGTTACTTCAAAGCTTTTACAAAATACAAGCTTCCAATATAGTGTAACAGAAGTCCAAGAATGGTGCAAAGTTGTTTATGGTAACCCGTATGCTTTGAATAGCCAACTTGCTCAGATTCTTGACGATCCTCAGAAAGGAGAACTAATCACATGGGAAGTTGCAGCAAATCCTGAAGGTGTAAGTAAACTTGCGGGTCAAAAAGTACTTGGCGTGAAATCCTCACAACGCAGGGAAGCTGAAGAAGGTTTTATTTCCCTTTGTGCAGCTCTTGATAAGCATGTAGAAACTGTACAAAAACTACACAAAGATTTTACACGTGATCAAGCAAAACAACAAAGCCCTGAAAGAGGAGAATCTTCAGAAAGAGCACACAGACATCATCATCAACATGCCGGAGAAGAACGCCATACTTCCCCACAGCGCGAAGTGCAACCACGCAGCAGACATGAAAGCGGAAAAGGAATGGCTTTTGCGATGTAAGTTATATAAACTTTTATCTGATCTCTTAGCGCAATTCATTTTAGATGGATTGCGCTAAAATTTTTTGTGCAATGTTACGGAAAAGTTTCATCAAAATAGCCCCCATAATTTTATTTAACTTATTGATAAAATTTCATAAAAAAACTGTATAAAAGACATAAATATCGATTACGATAACCACGAATAGCGGAGGATCTTTGGAGATCATTCAAATGGACATCCTCCTTCGTAGTAAAGCTATCGAAGCATAAAGGTGGAGAGTGCGCCAAAGAAGTTCTCTAAAACAATTCTTGAAAGGAACATATATGAAAAAGAATTATCCATCCTCTTCTCCACAAGTTAACCCAGAAGCCCTCTATGCACAGGTTAATAAACAGCACAGAGGACAAAGCCCTCAACAACAACCCACTCCAGAACCTGTCTACGCAGAAGTTAACATAGGAGCAAACAAAGGGCGACACCCCCAGCAACCAGTAGAAACTGTCTATGCAGAGCTTAACATGGGCGCACATGGTGGACGGCACCCCCAGCAACCAACAGAACCTGTCTACGCAGAGCTTAACATGGGCGCACATGGTGAACGGCACCCCCAGCAACCAACAGAATCTGTCTACGCAGAAGTTAACACAGGAAGAACCTCTCCCTCTCCTAGGTCTCCGAAAGATGAAATTACTTCAAAGCTTTTACAAAACACAGGCTTCCAATATAGTGTAAGAGAAATCCAAGAATGGTGCCAAGTTGTTTATGGTAACTCGTATGCTTTGAATAGCCAACTTGCTCAGATTCTTGACGATCCTCAGAAAGGAGACAAAGTCTTATGGGACGTTGCTGCAAATCCTGAAAGCCCTGGTAAGCTTGCCGGTCAAAAAGTACTTGGCATGAAATCCCCAGCCCGTAAAGAGGCTGAAGAGGGTTTTCGCCCCCTTTGTGCAGCTCTTGAAAGACATGTAGAAAATGTAAAAAAACTACACAAAGACCTTACAAAAGAGCAGGCAAGACAACAAGGACATGAAAAGGGAGAAAATCTAGAAAAAGCACACAGACATCATCACCACCATCATCATCGCGCAGGAGAAGAACGCCATACTTCTCAACAGCGCGAAGTGCAACCACGTAGCAGGCATGGGGGCGAAAAAGGAATGGCTTTTGCGATGTAAGTTTACATAAACTTTTATCTGACCTCTTAGCGCAATTCATTTTAGATGGATTGCGCTAAAATTTTTTGTGCAATGTTACGGAAAAGTTCCACCAAAACAGTTCCCATCATTTTACGTAACTTATTGATAAAATTTCATAAAAAAAACTGTATAAAAGACATAAATGTCGATTACGATAGCCTTAAATAGCGCAGGAATCTTTGGAAGTCATTCGTACCTTTTTTGTATAAAAATTATCAAAGCATAAAGGTGGTTGGTGCACCAAAGAGGTTTTCTAAAATAATTTTTGAAAGGAAACATGCATGAAAAAAAATCAACCAACCCCTTCTTCGCACCCCTCAGTAAAAGAACTCATACAACGCTATAAACAAGCTGCCCCAACATCTTCTGCCCCTCAAGCCTTCTATACGCAGGTAGCTCCCCCAAAACCACCTCGCACACAAAAAAAGAATACCGTTACGACTGAAAAGGAGATTGTGTACGCAACGCTTGATTTTTCAACAACACCGCATCACTCCAAAGACAGAGATATTGTGAAGAAAAAAGGGAATGAGTCCCTATACGCAATGGTTGCTTCACAAAAGAAAACAGAAAGAGTGGCTAAAAGAAAGCAAAAAGAAGAAACTTTATATGCAACGGTTGCTTCACAAAGGGCAGTGAGGTCTCTTTCGGAAAAACAAATTACGCAGATAATTCCACACAATCCATTGGTTAGAATGTATCAAGAACAAATTCAAGATTTGTGCCAAATAGTTTATGGCAACAAAAATGCTTTGCAAGAAAAAATTGAGCAAATTCAAAAAAATCCCACTATGGGAGATGACCTCTCATGGCAAATTATAACACATCCTGCAAGCATTTCTAAGCTTGCTGGTACACATGTATGTGGCATAAAAAATAGCACCCGTCAACATGCTGAAGATAGCATTACTTCCCTAAGTGGCGCTGTTGATTGTTATATAGAAGCTGTACTATATGCAAGAAAGTGCTTGATGCAATCCCCAGACGCAGAACTAAAGCGCTATGAAAAATCAATGGGCAATGAAGCAATAGCAAAAATCTTGCAAAACCCATATAATTCTGAAAGGGAAAGAGACCCCCTCTCAAATACAGAACTTGCTAACTTAGTTCAAGGAGATCAAACAGTTCAAAGATACCACGCACAAATCCAATATTGGTGTAAAACCGTTTTTGGAAAGCCTAATATTTTGCAAGAAAAAACTGAAGAGCTGCTTACAAACCCAGCTATGGGAGAGGAGCTCGCATGGCAACTTGCAGCATATCCTCAATCTTTTCATAAATATGCGGGTATCAGTATGTGCGGCTTTAAAAATAGTACACGCAGATATGCTGAAGCAGGTCTTTCCCCCCTGATTGACGCCGTTGATAATTATGCAAATGCTGTAAAACAAATAAAAGAAAACATCGTGCAGCCCCATCAGACAAAACACCAATACCATGTGTCATCCGTCAAGCTAGATAAAAACGTGCAAAAACAGCAAGACTTATCACACCCCTCTAGAAGACATGAACACGTAGCAGAAAATAAGCATGAGGTTGCTGAAACCTCTAGATATGAACACCAAAGAGCAATAGATGTTCGACCACGCAAAACCGCAACACCAAAAGCAGTCGTTTTTGCTAGCTAAGTGCATATAAATTTGAGCTTTTAATCTAACTTCTTGGCGCAAAGCGTTTTATATAAATTGCGCCAAGAAGTTTTGTGTAATGTCAAGAAAAAAGATTATCATAATTCTCCCTTCATTTGATACAATCGCCCCTCTTTTGACGCAAACCTCTCTAATTTTGCGAAATTTATTAATAAAATTTCATAAAAAAACTATACAAAAGACATAAAAGCCAATTACGATCCACGCAAGTAGCGAAAAATCTTTTAAAACCATTCAAATTGGCATCCTCTTTTACATAAAAAACTATAAAGTTGGAGAGCGCACAAGAAAGAGATTTTCTAGAAAATATTGATATTGGGGCAAGCTTGAAAGGAAACATGCATGAAAAAAACACACTCCTCTCCTTCAGTATCTCGTATAGTGGAAGAATTTGAAAGACGCCTTGAACAATCTACTAGATCGTCTCCCTCAAAAAAATCTCCATCCACAATACCTTCTCCACAAAAGTCACCACGCCCAAAAGACAAAGAACAAAGCAACACAGCCGCACAACAGAACGAAGCTCTGTACGCAACACCTAGACCACAAATACCTCCTCGCGCAAACGACAAAGAACAAAGCAACACAGCCGCACAACAGAACGAAGCTCTATAC
>NZ_LR736310.1:0-22898 GCF_902652675.1 Bartonella refiksaydamii | reverse complement strand
CAAAGCAACACAGCCGCACAACAGAACGAAGCTCTATACGCAACACCTAGACCACTAAAACCATCTCGCGCAAACGACAAAGAACAAAGCAACACAGCCGCACAAGAGAATGAAACTATATATGCAGAGCTTGTGAGAAAGACACCGCCTCTTACAAAAAACAGAGAAAAAAGCAATATAGCCACTCAAAAAGATAAAACCATATATGCAACGGTTTCTTCATCAAGAGTAAGTACATCTATCCCGAAAGAGGAACTCATCCAGAAAATTAGAAACAATATGTTTGTCCAAGGCTGTAAAGACGAAATCAAAAGTTTGTCTCAAACTGTTTATGGAAACCCAGATATTTTTCAGAAAAAACTTGAGGAAATTGAAAAAAATCCTTTCCTTGGAGAAAACATTTCATGGCAAATTGCAGCAAATCCTAAACTTGTTGCTAATCTTGCTGGAAAAAAAGTTCTTGGCATAAAAAATCAAGCACGCAAAAAGGCTGAAGAAAATATTCCATCCCTGTGTCTCGCCATTGAAAATTATGCCGAGATTGTAAAACAGGCAAAAGAGAATGTTTTTCACGTCCATCTGGCAGAACAATCACTCCATAGAAAATCAATAGACCTAAAGCAAATGGCTGAAGATCTACAAAAGCCACGCAAACCTAGACAAGAAAAGGCAGCCCTTTCGCAAAAGGAAATTGCACGCAGAGTTCAAAGCAATACAGTGGTCCAATATTGTCACACAGAAATCGTATATTGGTGCATAATTGCTTATGGCGACCCAAGCGTTTTGCAGCATAGGCTTGAAGAAGTTCACAAATCTCCTGCCATGGGAGAAGAGCTTGCATGGCAAGTTAAAACACACCCTCATATATTTGGTAGACTTGCTGGTTACAATGTCTATGGCTTTAAAAGTGATACACGCAAACAGGCTGAAAATGCTCTTACACGTCTGGGTGAAGCCATTGAAGGTTATGCTGAGGCTATAAAACACGCAAAAGAGCACCTTATACAAGGCCAAGAAGAAAAACACAAACGCCATACACAGCCTCCCGAGCAAGATAAAAGCATGCAAAAACAGCAAAGCTTATCGAAATCTCCTAAACTGCCTGAACGCTCACCAACGAACAGACATCAAGAAGCTGTTGAAACTGCCATGCAAACTGAATGGAACCGGCTTGGTGCTCGACCACGCACAGCGACAATACCAGAAAAACACAGACAAGAGAGTATTTTGCCTACTTCTCACACAGAACAAAAAACACACAGAGAGCAAACCGCTAAAAATCAGCAACAGTCACTTACAGCTGAAAAAGAAAGAACCCCTCCTCTCTCGCATAAGGAAATTAGCGACAGAGTTCAAAATGATCACTCTGTTCAACGGGCTCGAATAGAAATCTACAATTGGTGTAACATTGTTTATAAAAACCCATTTATTTTTCAGTATAACACTGAAGATGTGCAAAAAAATCCTGTTTTGGGAGAAGAACTCTCATGGCAAGTTGCAAATTATCCTACAATGTTTTCTCCGCTTGCCGGCAAACAAGTGCTTGGCATAAAAAATAGTGCACGCAAACATGCTGAAGACGCTGTTCCTTCTCTATGTGCTGCCATTGATGATTATACCAAAGCTGTAAAAAAAGTCAGAGAAGAGATTGTAAAAACACATCAGGAACAATCTCCCAAGCAAGATAAAAGCATGCAAAAACAGCAAAGCTTATCGAAATCTCCTAAACTGCCTGAACGCTCATCAATAAAAAGGCATCTAGAATCTGCTGAAAACTCCATGTCGATAAGCTCACCGGACGTTCAGTCGCGGAAAGTGGGCGCCTCAAAAGCAATGGCGTTAACCAGCTAAACTTCATAGCCTCTTGTTTTTAATATAATTTCTTTGTGCAGTCATTTTACGTAGATTGCACTGGGGTATTGCACCAAGGAGTGTTGTGCAATGTTACAGACAGTATCAAAAAACACCCCACCTCAATTTATCTAACTGACTGATAAAGTTGTACAATAAAATAACAGATCATAACAATAAACATTGACTACGGTCCCTACGAATAAAGCAAGATTTTTTGCGTCAAGAAAAGACTTTTTCCTTTGGATAAAAACGACAAAGTAAAAGAGAGAAGAACCGTAAAGAGGCTTTCAAAACAAATATTGGTCTAAAACGCGTGAAAGGAAATATCTATGAAAAATAACCAAACAAACCATTCTGCGTCTCACACACTAGAACAGCAAAAAATATCGAAAATTAGTGATGCCCTCTCTTTTACGGAGCCAAAGGCTAAAAACCTACGAGAAACACTTACTCCAAAAGAAGAAATAGCACCTCAGCCCTTTAGAAAAATGTCTTCATCTTTAGAAGTGCAAGAAGAGAATATATCACCACGTAATTTTATTTACCCAGATAGTATCACGCTGAAAAATAAATATGGAATAAAGAATTATAGCAAATTAAAAAGGCGATGTGCCCATGATTCAGCAAAAGCAATCATTAATCTGCGCCAAGAAGAACCACCACAAAGGTTAACATCTGCATATCTCCTCTATATTCATCGCACTTTATTTAAAAACACCTTTGAATGGGCCGGACATACTCGCGAAAAAACCTTTACCTTTGAAGATGGGAGCATTGCCTGTATGCCAGAAATGAAAAAAGCGGGCATTTCTTTTGCATCTGGGGAAAAGGTCCAGGAAGGTCTTAACAATTTAGATCGAATACTGAACGAGAAGAATAATTTAAAAGGCTTAACCCGCGAAGCATTTGTTGAAAATGTAACTGAAATGATGATACTGTTAAACTACACGCATCCTTTCCGAGAAGGGAATGGGCGCACACAACGGGTGTTTTTTGAAAAGCTTGGGCAAATTGCAGGTCACCAACTGGACTTTTCTCTTGTAACAGAAAAACGCATGAATCTTGCCAGTATTGAGTCACTAAAATCAGGCGATTCAAAAGCGATAAAAGATCTGCTTGACGATATTTCCAATCCAGAAAAGACGCTTATTTTAAAGGAATTCATGGACCACATGAAAACTATCGGACTTGAAAGTATTAATCATCGCCTTGTTATGACAACCAAAGAAGGTGAAACCTATAGGGGCTTTTATAAAGGAAGTGGAGCAAATGGTTTCATGGTTGATGTTAATGGTTCTTTCATCATAGGAAATAAAAACAATCTCACACCAGAACAACTCAAAACATTAAAAATTGGTGATGCCCTCTCTTTTACAGTGCCAAGGGCTCAAGACTTTCAACAAACGCTAATCCCAAGAGAAAAAATAGCACCTCTTACAAGAGATGAAATTAATGAAAGGGTTCAAAACAGCGCATTAGTCCAAAAAAGCACAAGAAAAATCGAAGAATTGTGTAAGATTGTTTATGGTGATCCGTATATTTTGCAAAACAAAATGTCGGAAATTAAAATTCCAATGACAATTGAAAATATTGTTGAAGGAGAAAAATTTGCACGACAAATTGAAAATTTTCCTCAATCTATTCATAGACTGCGTGGTATCAATATATGTGGCATAAAAAGTGGTGCACGTGCACATGCTGAAGAAAATATTTTGCCCTTAAGTCACGCCATTTTTGATTATGTATATACTGTAAGACAGGTGGAAAAAGACATTCTTGAAAACCATCAGCTAGAGCAAAAACGCTGTGAGAAATCAGTAAAAACGCCTAGTCAATGGATGAAAAATCTCTTTTCTCTGCCTAAAGAACAACAGCAAGAATTCTTAGCGCAATCTCCTGAACTGCGGATGCAAATAAATAGCTATATGCTTCAATTACAAGAGCGTCTCTCACCGTGTGAACAAAAAGCTATAAGGGAAAAGAATTACCAAGAGCTCGCTAAAACTATTGGCACCTCAGTAAATAACGCAAAGGAAATTGCAAAAACTTTCCAACAGGGAAAAGAAATACAACTGAATATGCAACCAGAGCATTTTCTTCACCGCCAATCCAAGGAACGCGCAGCAGCAAGTTGGAGTAAATCTACACGAGAACATGCCCCAATTTCGGTCAATCCGTAATGAACAAAAAGAAATTGATAAAATCCATTAAGCAAAAAGAGTGCCGCAACAAAACATTCAACGGCATAAATCTGGAAGCATAAAATTAATGACTACGTGTCCATAAATTTTTAGCTCTTTCTTAAGTTGGATCATCATACTTTTAGATCACTCTCCTCTTTTGACCATTTTCTTTTAAGAGAGAAGATATGTGAGCATAATTTCAGGAAGCAAAACGGAAAACGCGAAAAACAAAAAGTCCTCTATTTTGTTTAAGTTATCTTGTACATATGAGGTATTCTTTAGAACTTCAAACGTTTTGAATTAGTATAAAAGTAAACAAACTTTTTAAACACTCTACGAAGCTGAATTTTTAATTTATCAAGCCGGTATGTAAAAAACATTTAATAATAAGCGAGGATTTGGAACGCAAAGCGATATACTCCAGCAATAAACGGTAAAAAAACACCTAAATGCCACGCGTATACTATTCAGAACCAATGCAACAAAGCACCAAATAAATAAGGCTTACCCATTTTCCCGCTCTTTATCTCTTCGTGACATTGCCTCCTATCTCCAAAATTGTAAAAAGAGACTTTAATATTTTATGTAAGTAATCAAACGATAACATAGCAACAACAACTATAGCTCAAAGAGTATGAATACGCTCTTATTGACAGAAGGGTGAACACCATCGTAAAACGCTTTAGCTTTACAAAAGAATATTTATATTAACACACTGATTAGGTTTTTATGATCTAAAAAGGCTTTATTAATCACTTCTTCTTCATAACAAAGCTGATGTATCTTTATGACCTTGATTAAAAAGTTTGCAACTGTTGCTTCCGGAACCCTGATGAGTCGTATTTTTGGCTTTGTACGCGAAATGCTGATGGCAGCAGCGTTGGGTACTGGTCCTGTTTCCGATGCGTTCAACGCGGCTTTTCGTTTTCCCAATACATTCCGCCGTTTTTTTGCTGAAGGTGCCTTTAATGCAGCTTTTATTCCCCTTTTTTCAAAAAAAATTACCGAAGATGGTCAAGAAACCGCATGCAAATTTGCAGAAGAAGTGTTTGGCGTTCTCTTTTCGTTGCTGTTACTTTTAACCATTGTCATGGAATTAAGCATGCCTTTTTTAGTACGAACGGTTATTGCTCCAGGTTTTACAGGGGATACCACAAAATTTAACGCCACAGTCCATTTTACCGCGATCATGTTCCCCTATTTAACATGTATGTCTTTAGCAGCAATGATGGGAGGAATGTTAAATGCCTTACGGCGCTATTTTATTGCAGCCATAGCTCCCCTTTTTTTGAATATTATTCTTATTGGTGTACTTGCCTATGCGTGGATCTATCAGCTTGACGCTTGGAATATCGGCTTAAATCTTTCTTGGGGGGTTTTAGCAGCGGGAATCCTGCAACTCACCTTGATCGCGGTTGCTTTGCGTCAAAGTGGCATGAAAATTTTCCTCCGTCATCCTCATTTTAGCGCCAATGTTCGCAAACTTCTCACTTTAGCATTCCCTGCTGCCATCACGGGAGGCATTACACAAATCAATTTGCTCATCAATACCAACATTGCTTCTAGCCAATCGGGTGCCGTATCTTCTTTGATGTATGCTGATCGTCTCTACCAATTACCCCTAGGCGTGATAGCAATTGCCATTGCAACAGTTCTTTTACCAGAATTAACAAGAGCTCTACGCAGCAAGCAGCACAAAGAAACACATGATTTGCAAAATCGCTCTATTGAATTAACCCTGTTGTTAACACTACCCGCATCCGTTGCTTTTCTAATGCTCTCCACCCCCATTGTCAGTTTGCTTTTTGAGCGTGGACAATTTACCAGTGTTTCAACACACCATGTTGCACAGTTACTTGAACTTTACGGGCTAGGACTTCCAGCTTTTGTCCTGATCAAGGTATTTATTCCTAGTTTTTTTGCTCATGAAGATACAAAAACACCGATGATTGTCACCGGCATTTGCGTTTTCATCAATATTGGTCTTGCCTTAACATTATTTCCTTCTTTATCAGCACGAGGTATTGTCATTGCCGAAATTACCTCTGGATGGGTCAACACACTATTGCTTTGTGGCATTCTCATCAAACGCAGCTATTGGAAATACGATGCACAACTGATAAAACGCATTTCTTGTCTGATACTCATCACTGTTTTAAGCAGTGTAACCCTTCATTATCTGCTTAATATGCTTGGTTTTTTGTCTTTTCCTTTATCCTCACATGCGTCGTTTTTCTTGCGTGCCAGCACCTTTGCAGGGATAATGTTTGTCATATTCTTGGTATATTTGGGTGTTTATTTTTTACTTGACACGCGTTCCTTTTTCCGCACCCTCAAAAATTTCAAAAAATACCTCTAATATTTTATCTTGCTTTCATAAAAACGCTTTGACACAAAACACAAAATAAATAACCTGACTTAAGAAAGAACTTTTCTATGGACACCTTTACACCGCTTGTCTTTTCCGGCGTACAACCGAGTGGTAACTTACATCTTGGCAATTATCTTGGAGCCATAAAACATTGGGTTGAATTGCAAACATCTTATCACTGTCTATATTGCGTTGTTGATATGCACGCACTTACAGTGAACCCAAATCCACAAACTTTAAGTGAATCAACTAGAGCTGCCACAGCAGCTTTTTTAGCTGCGGGAATTGATCCTCAAAAACACATTATTTTCAACCAGTCTCAGGTTTTTCAACATGCCGAACTTGCATGGATTTTAAATTGTATCGCCCGTATCGGTTGGCTCCAACGCATGACACAATTTAAAGATAAAGCAGGAAAAGATCGTGAAAAAGCGTCCCTAGGACTTTTCGCTTATCCAAGTTTGATGGCTGCCGATATTTTGCTCTACCGTGCCACGCATGTTCCGGTGGGTGAAGATCAAAAACAGCACGTTGAACTCACGCGCGATATTGCGCAAAAATTCAATAACGACTACGCACATCGCATTGCAGATTTGAATTTTGATATTTCAATGCAAATGAATGAGGAAAAAAGACAAGGCTTTTTCCCCATGCCAGAAGCGCTGATAGGAAAAACAGCCATGCGTGTAATGTCCTTGCGTGATGGTACAAAAAAAATGTCAAAATCAGATCCCTCAGATTTTTCACGCATTAATTTGACCGATGATGCTGATCTTATTGCAAAAAAAATACGCAAAGCAAAAACCGATTCCGCGCCTCTTCCCGACACATTGGAAGCTTTAGAAGGACGACCAGAGATTGACAATCTTCTTGGTATTTATGCGGCTTTTGCCCAAATAAGTAAAGAAAAGGCCCTTTTAGAGTTTTCTGGAAAACAATTTTCGCTTTTCAAAACAGCCTTAGCTGACCTTGCCGTCCACAAGCTTGCACCCATCACAGGGGAACTGCGTCGACTGCATCAAGAAAGCGATTATATTGACTCTGTTTTGCACGATGGTGCACAACGTGCCAGTGTTCTAGCAGAAAAAAATATGAAAAAAATCCGTGAAATCGTTGGATTTTTGCACAAGACATGAGACAATGAAAATAGCTGTAAAAAATAAAAAAGAAGTTATACCCGAATTTTGAAAAAATATCTTTCTCTCTTACAAAAGACAACCCCTCACACGAGAGACCAGCGTTATCTCTACTATGCCCCATATCATTGCTATAAACAACGATATTTACAAAATAGGAGAAACAACTGATTTTCCTATTTTAAACCTTTTTGATGAATGGTTCCATAACTCTTTTAACATCCATTGTTTCAAAACAAACATCACCATCCCTTATAAATTTAGCTAATTGTTTAAGTTTATGATCTTTTGAAATGCTCCCTTTAATTGCACCTTCGTATAAAACGTTATCCATACTGTAGGTAATATAATCTTTATTAAAACCTTTTTTAATGAACAACTTATCAGATGCAAAAAAGACAGCTAATTTTTGGCTTTGTATGATGAGGTTAAAATAAGGTGTTTTAGGTATTGATTTCATTTTATCAATGAATGAATAATCATCATTAGTCTTAAGAGCATTATTATCTAATACGAATGATCCATATGCTGTCTCTTTAATTGATTTAGCGAATTTTGTTTGCACTTTCTTCTCAACAAATTCCTTACTTAATGTATGACCTATTAAAATTGATTTTTTTCTAAAGAATGTAAATTCATTTTTCTGATGGTTTCTTAAATCAAAGAAATCGAAATAAGGATTAAGTTGGGAGACACTATTACCTAAACAAATTATACGCCCCTCATCACGATCTCTAAAGACGGTTTCACATAGACTAATTAATTTTTCCGGTTCATTTTCTAAATATTTTCCTTGTTCACAAATATATTCATCAAGAATGATTGTTTTAACATTAGGGAAAGAACAGTGTTTGTATTGGTTAGCTAAAGATAGAGGGATTAAATACCCGCAAAGCATGTCATTTTTTGCTTTAAATAGAGGTGGTAGTCTGTATGATATTTTTGTATTGATTTTTGATTCAGTTTCTTCTCTACCTTGAGAGAACTTTTCTAACGCATCTAAGTAAATTTCTGAATTATAAAGGATATGTTCACCTTTGCATCTAAATTCACATGGTTTAATAATGCCTTGTTTTTCTAAAGCAATAAACATTGCATCTTTTACACGTTGAATTTCTTTTTGTGTGCGACGTACGTATATGAATTGTTCATCTCTTTTTTTGTAAGCATTACAAACAAAACGTAACGCGCTAAATGTTTCTCCTAATCCTCTATTACTGTCTAAAAAATTCCATAATGCATTATAGGAAAGCGCTTTGTTTAAATCGTAGTACAATTATTTATTTGCCCATCATTTTTAAAAATATTAACCATCAGTTCATAATATAATTTCACAGGAGCTTCTTTTAAACACACTCTTATTCAATTTTTCTCTAAAATTGCGCTATCTGAAAAATTCTATTGAAACTTTTTCAAAGTTACCTTTACTTAGATATTTGAACAAGGTTGATTTGAAATATTTTCACCAAAAAAGGAGGGGAGATACATGGTTTCTAAGCGAAAAAATGCAAAAACAGAGCATAAGCGAAAAATTTTAGTGATTATCGACGAAACACCAGAGTGTCGCCGTGCCGTTGCTTTTGCCGCACAACATGCTAAAAATACCAATAGAACATTGATATTGCTTTGTGTTGTTGACAGCGTAGAATTTCAACATTTTCTGGGTGTAAACAACGTGATGCGAACGGAATCAACGCAAAGTGCTCATAAGGTATTGGGAGAAATTGCCAATGATGTACACACCACGCATGGTCTTGAAACAGAGATTGTTATACGTGAAGGCAAGAAAATTGATGAAATTTCCAAACTAATCGACGAAGATAAGGAGATTTCGCTCATTGTTTTAGCGGCCAGTGCACATACAGAAGGACCAGGACCGCTTATCCAACTCATTGGTAATCGGGGAACAGCTTTTTCAATCCCTGTCACTGTCATTCCGAGCAATCTTGCGGATGAAGATATTGAATCTATTGCCTAAATGCATATTCTATATTCAATGACCATTTTCATCCCTAACCATAAAAGGAAAGTGTATGTTTATTCAAACTGAAACCACACCAAATCCTTCAACGTTGAAATTTTTGCCAGGGCGTGTGGTCCTTTCCGAGGGCGTATTAGAATTTCGTGATCGTGAAGAAGCGGCTAAAAATTCGCCTTTAGCTGCTAAACTGTTTAATATTCCAAATGTCAATGGTGTCTTTTTAGGCTATGATTTTATCACTGTAAGCAAAAAAGAGGGAGAATGGCAACATCTTAAACCAGTTATTTTAGGCACAATTATGGAACATTTTTTGTCCAATGACCCAGTTGTTACCACCAACGCTACAACACAAGCGCAAACCCACGCCCTTAATGAAGAGTTTTATGACGAAAAAGATGCTGATATCGTGCTAACAATTAAAGAGCTTCTTGAAACACGTATCCGCCCAGCCGTTGCCAACGATGGTGGAGATATCACTTTTCGCGGATTTGAAAATGGTATTGTTTACCTCAATATGCGAGGTGCTTGCGCTGGATGCCCCTCTTCAACCGCAACGCTAAAACATGGTATTGAAAATCTTTTACGGCACTTTATTCCAGAAGTTTTAGGTGTTGAAGCTATGCCACAATAAAAATGAAGCCCCACAAACATCGATAAAAAATAAACAAGACAGCGAAAATACTACCCCTTAAGAGCCATTATAAAAACCAAGTCATATCCCCGAACACACCATATTACTCCATATAAAACACGCCAAGAAAAAAGATGCCACGAGAACATTTTTTCATAAAGCAATACCATGCAAGAGTGAGGTATACGCAGCCCCCAGGATTCACCTCATTACCAGAACATGTCTTTTTAAAAAAATCAAAAAATTGAAAAAACCTTCTCCAGCAGTAATCTCAAATGCATACAAATGCATTTCACCAAAGAAGAAAGCGCCTTACAAACTATATAACAACTAAATTTTCTTAACAAATTCTGACTTTAATCCAATCTGTCCAATCCCAGGGATCTTACAGTCAATATTATGATCTCCATCCACGAGGCGAATATTTTTCACCTTAGTCCCACTTTTGAGAACGGATGCAGCGCCCTTTACTTTAAGGTCTTTTACCACCATAACGCTATCCCCATTCGTCAAAACCTGACCATTAGCATCATAAACAATATCGGAAGGAACAGAATCTTCACTCTTTTGTGACCATTCATGTGCGCATTCAGGACACACAAAATTTTCACCTTCTTCATAAGTGTAAAGACCACCACAGTGAGGACATTTAGGGTATTGGTTCATACATTCCCTCTTTGGTTCAAAAAAGCATTTCTGTGGTCATAGAGCAAGAAATGCGCATTGTCTATTGTTTCACGAAAAACATCTAAACTTTTTCCATCTCATCCCTACCCCTGAGATACAATATTATCAAAATTCCATTGGGCATCATCATCTTTACGTTTATGAAGGGTGCTAGCCACCAGAACAATCACACTCCTTTGCTCGTCACAAGTGAGGTTGGTGTATGGAAAAAAACTCTTCAAGAAAGTCATAAAAATGCTTTTTATGAATGCTCTCAAATGCAAGAGCTCTTGCAACATTGGGGGATATAAAAATTTGAGAAACATTCCCCCTCATTTTTAAAAATTATAAGTTGAGAAAAACTATCTTAATTTTTACTACAATCCCCTGAAATTGCTTTATGATTTAAAAATTTTTTGTTCGTGTCCACAACAACCAAAAGAGAACGTCCCCCCTAAAATCCAAACGCAAAAATTAACCTATTATAAATGCGCCCATACTATGGGTGTCTTGGGATTCCGAGAGATTTTGCTATGTCTAGGTGCTCTCAGCACTAAAAGCAAAATGCTGATTTGAGTTCAGTGTTTTTAGACTCCCGGAATACCAATGCGAGGGCGCTCGCAACCGGCGGGGGGCTCTAAAGTGCAAACCAAAACTCTCAACGACATTTTTGTAGGCAGGAAAATTCGTTTTAGACGAAAAATGTTGAAAATGTCTCAAAAACAATTAGCGCATGCTTTAAGTGTAAGCTACCAACAAATTCAAAAATATGAAACAGGCTTAAATCGTGTAAGCGCAGGATGCCTGAAAGATATTGCCAATATCCTGAGCGTTCCACTTACCTTTTTCTACGCAGATATCTTACAAGAGTCCCCATACCAACATGATGAGCTAATATCAAGCAGAGAGGAATATCTGCTTTTAAAAAGATTTAGAGTTTTAACATCGGTAAAACAAAGAGCAATTTTACAACTCATCGCTGATCAGAATGAAAATTTTTAACATCATGAGACATGGTGCTACTAAACAGAGAGTGTAGTACAACGACTCTCTGTTCAGTAGCATTCATGAGAGTATTTTTTAAAAAGCAACCTCTTACGCGTTGGGAACGCTTTTTATTTTAAACCATATCCACTTAAATAGTCCTGTTATAAATACTTAGTATCCGTTTTAACTTTTCCCCACCTTAAAGGATGGAGATTCCTACCACAACCGGTCTGTAAACAACCCAGCTCTTCTTGAGCAGGTTCCCCTTGGCTTCTCACTCATGTGCTTCATTTTACAAGATTCTACGGGCAAGCCGTACCCTGATATTCATCACACTTTTGAACAAAAAACACCACGTGGGTAAAATTAGCTTATATCACTACCCTAAACGACAGTATTTTACGGAAAAACAGGATAAAAACACTTCATTGTGGTAAAAGAAAAAAGCATGAAGAAAAAGCAAAATCTTCTGACACAAACGATAAGACAGAGCAACCTTGTTTTCCAACAAAAACGCGAGCATCAACAAGTCTGAGTAGAATTGCTTTATTTTGTGCATTAATAATCTATACCCTATCGAAACTTTCCTGATTCAAGGCTTCTTTTCCAGCAGCTGTCAGAAAAAGGGATACACAGCAATAAACAGCAAAATCATCAAAAAAACAGAAAGAAACATACAAAAAACGGGCCTAGAAGACCCGTTTTTTTTATTACCTCTAGGGAAAAAAGAGCTTAGAAATCCATTCCGCCCATTCCACCCATTCCACCACCAGGCATTGGAGGCATCGGAGTATCTTTCTTTGGAACTTCAGCAACCATTGCTTCTGTTGTGATAAGAAGGCTAGCAATTGATGCAGCATTCTGAAGAGCAGAACGCACAACCTTCACAGGATCAACAATTCCCAAAGCAATCAAATCACCAAACTCACCAGTTGCGGTATTGTAACCAAATGTGTCCGCATTGTTTTCAAGCACTTTGCCAACAATAATCGCTGCTTCTTCACCAGCATTGCTTGCAATTTGGCGCGCTGGTGCTTGTAGAGCACGGCGAACAATACTAATACCAGCTTCTTGATCAGGGTTGCTACCTTTAACAGTCAACGCATTTGCAGCACGCAATAATGCGGTTCCACCACCAGCAACAATACCTTCTTCCACAGCAGCACGTGTTGCATTCAAGGCATCATCAACGCGGTCTTTCTTCTCTTTCACTTCAACTTCTGTTGCACCACCAACACGGATAACAGCAACACCACCAGCAAGCTTAGCAAGTCTTTCTTGCAATTTCTCACGATCATAGTCAGAAGTTGTTTCTTCGATTTGCGCTTTAATCTGATTTACGCGTGCACTAATTTCGCTCTTTTGTCCAGCACCATCAATAATCGTCGTATTTTCTTTAGAAATATTGACTTTCTTAGCACGTCCAAGCATATCCAAAGTGACATTTTCAAGTTTAATGCCCACATCCTCGGAAATAACCTGACCCGATGTCAAAATTGCAATATCCTCAAGCATTGCTTTACGACGGTCACCAAAGCCTGGAGCTTTCACAGCAGCAATTTTCAAACCACCACGCAGCTTGTTGACAACCAGCGTCGCCAAAGCTTCACCTTCCACATCTTCAGCGATAATGAGAAGTGGTTTACCAGACTGAACGACAGCTTCAAGCACAGGAAGAAGAGATTGTAGATTAGACAATTTCTTTTCGTGAATGAGAATGTAAGGATCATCAAGATCTGCCACCATTTTCTCAGCATTGGTGACAAAGTAAGGGGAAAGGTATCCACGATCAAACTGCATTCCTTCCACAACTTCCAATTCCGTTTCAGCAGTTTTTGCTTCTTCCACAGTAATAACGCCTTCATTGCCGACTTTTTCCATGGCATCAGCGATCATTTTGCCGATTTCCTCAGCTCCATTAGCGGAAATTGTTCCCACTTGAGCGATTTCTGCTGAAGTTTGGATTTTTTTTGCTTTTTTGAAGAGATTTGCCACCACTTCTTCAACAGCAGCATCAATCCCACGCTTAAGATCCATTGGGTTCATGCCAGCAGCAACAGCTTTTACGCCTTCTTGCACAATAGCCTGTCCCAAAACAGTTGCAGTTGTTGTTCCATCACCAGCAATATCATTGGTTTTAGAAGCAACTTCGCGCAACATTTGCGCACCCATATTTTCGAACTTATCTTCCAGTTCGATTTCCTTTGCAACGGATACACCATCTTTTGTGATACGAGGCGCACCAAATGATTTATCGATCACCACATTGCGACCTTTAGGGCCCAGCGTCACCTTTACAGCGTTAGCAAGGATATCAACACCGCGCAATAAACGCTCACGCGCTTCACGGCCAAATTTGACTTCTTTAGCAGCCATTTAATTTCTCCTTGGAGTTGTCTTAATAAAGTACAAAATACTAAACAATACAAAATGGAAGAACTAAGAGACTGAATTAGCCCAAAATTCCCATAATGTCAGATTCTTTCATAATGAGGAGGTCTTCGCCATTAATTTTAACTTCGGTTCCAGACCATTTTCCAAACAAGATACGGTCTCCTGTTTTAACTTCCAAAGGCACGCGCTTTCCATTATCATCGAGAGCGCCATTGCCAACAGCAATAACTTCACCTTCTTGAGGTTTTTCCTTTGCTGTATCAGGGATGATAATCCCACCAGCAGTCTTATTTTCAGATTCAACCCGACGAACAACGACACGATCGTGAAGTGGGCGGAATTGTATGTTAGCCATGTTTTAAATCCTTAAAACTTAGTATAACTGAATTAATCTTAAAGGGTTTGTTAGCACTCTTCAACCAAGAGTGCTAGTATCAACCCGAATATAAAATCGCCACTCTCCAATGTCAAGGATCAACTGTTAAAATAATTTACTTCAATAAGTCTTAAGAGTCTTGCCTCTTTTTTCACTTTTGCGTTATCTAGGTTTTTATTATACCTGTAAACATAAAGGATTTTATCATGGTTGAAACACGTAAAGAAACGGATAGCTTTGGAACGATTTCGGTACGTCAAGACCGTTATTGGGGTGCACAAACTGAACGTTCTCTGCATAATTTTAATATTGGCACAGAAAAACAACCTCTCACCATCATCTATGCCTTAAGCCTTATCAAAAAGGCAGCAGCTGTTGTAAATATGGACAAAGGAAAGCTCCCGCAAAACATCGGGAAAGCAATCATTACTGCTGCTGATGAGGTACTTGCAGGAACATTCGATACACATTTTCCCCTTTCTGTCTGGCAAACAGGCTCCGGCACACAGAGCAATATGAACGTCAATGAAGTCATCGCCAACCATGCCAGCATGCTTTTGGGAGGAAAACTTGGTACCAAAGCTCCCGTTCACCCGAATGATCACGTGAATATGAGCCAATCATCAAACGATTCCTTTCCCACCGCGCTTCATATTGCTACCACGCTACAAACGCGCCAACACTTATTTCCTATTCTTGAAGCCCTTATTACCACTTTAAGAAAAAAAGAAGAAGAATTTGCCGACATTATCAAAATCGGGCGCACCCATACCCAAGATGCAACCCCCTTAACTTTAGCGCAAGAATTTTCAGGCTATCGTGCCGCACTGGAAGCCAATCTTCAGCGCATTGAAACAGCTCTTTCCGACGTCCAAACACTTGCCCAAGGAGGTACAGCTGTTGGAACTGGGCTCAATGCACCAAAAGGTTTTGATGTTGCCTTTGCGCAAACAATAAGCGCCCTTACAGGAATAACCTTTAAAACTGCCAGCAATAAATTTGAAGCCCTTGCTCACCATGGAGCCCTTGCACATTTCCATGGAAGTCTAAATGCTCTAGCTGCTGATCTGTTTAAAATTGCCAACGATATCCGATTCTTAGGTTCAGGTCCCCGCTCAGGCTTGGGTGAATTAAGCTTGCCCGAAAATGAACCAGGCTCTTCCATCATGCCAGGCAAGGTCAATCCCACACAGTGCGAAGCAATGACAATGGTTGCCTGCCAAGTCTTTGGTAATCATACCAGTGTCACATTTGCCGCAAGCCAAGGGCATTTTGAACTAAACGTTTATAAACCTGTTATTGGTTATAATGTTTTACAATCGATTACGCTTCTTGGTGATTGCATGCGCTCTTTTGATCTCCATTGCATACAAGGTTTAAGCGCCAATCGCGTTCATATTCACTCTCTCATGGAACGCTCTTTGATGCTTGTAACAGCTCTTACCCCAGAAATTGGCTATGAAAAAGCCGCTGAAATTGCCAAAGCCGCGCATAAAAATGATACAACTTTGCGTACTGAAGCCCTAAAAGCAGGCGTTTCTGGAGATGATTATGACCGTCTGGTTGATCCAAAAAAGATGATCGCCCCGCAATAAACAACAAGATACAATTTTCTTTAGGATAAACTTTCATGTAAAACTATCAGATCATAAATTATCCGATAGTTTTACATGTTTAGCAATCTATGTTTTAATCTTACAAAGATGCGTTAAAGGAACAATCCATTAAACACCACCTACGAAAAATTAAAGAACTCCCAGACCTCAGGTATATTCATGCCAAAAACTTTCATTTGCTTATATAACAAAACGCCTCCCCTCCTATCCCTGACCAATGCAATGCACTAATGTTCTCGAAAGCACCTATGCCTTGCCAGAGCTATTTTAAAGAAGTACTGTTATAAAGATTAAGAAAATTCTTCACGCATAAAAACACAACTTTGCGCATCAAAGCACTAAAGACCAAGCGTTTTGGAGACAATTATAGCTGACCAATTGACCTAAAAAGTTGATCACCCCACAAGAAATAAATGGATGGAGACTTCCTTAAAACAGATCTGTCTGTAAGAACAAACCACTCACAATCTAATTTCTGTGACCAATAGCATTTAATTTTCAAAATCAGAACCACACGCGAGCTTGAATAAACCAAGCCTTCTAGAAAATGAAAGCAGAATCCTTCACCATAAGTAATAAAACCCCATGCAAAAAAAGCAATGCCCCAGAGAAGACACAAATCACCCATTTATAAAGATAATATATTTTCTTGCATATTAAATGAGAGCCTCAAATAAAATTCTATCATTTCAAACCTGTTCATGATAAATCATAACAAAGCCATTGGCTTTCATATCACAAGAGGGATTACCATGGGGATAAAACCGTTGAAAGCAGTAAGACGGCCTCAATGCAAGAGCAATCACAACATTTAAACTGGCAAAAAAATGATGGTGGCAACCCATACTTATACAACACAATACAGCACTCTCATGTGATAACATCGGGATGTTCTCGACCGAATTCTTGTTGCATATTCAACAATTGAAGTGCCGCTTGTTGCAAAGGTTGGAAAACTTTTTGTGGATCTTGATTGTGTTTGTGTGGGTTTCCTTCGTACTGTTCAAAATAAAGTCGTAAAGTAGCTCCCACCGTCCCTGTTCCTGATAAGCGTATCACTAATCGCGCACTGTTCTTGAAAAAAATACGTATGCCTTGCTTTGTGCTAACACTCTGATCAATGGGGTCATGATAAGTAAAATCGTCTGCTTTTTCGACCTGCAGTCCAGCAATTTCTGTTCCTGCCCGTGGTAAATGCGCACGCAACCGCTCTATGACCGCAAAAGCTTTATAGGCATCGACTTCTTCATAATCATGACGCAAAGTGTAAAAACGCCCATAAGTGTGCCAATGCTGTTGAACAATTTGTGCGACAGATTTCTCTGTCACCGCTAAAAGATTTAACCAAAATAACACAGCCCATAAGCCATCCTTTTCGCGGATATGGTGAGAGCCCGTTCCAAAACTTTCTTCACCACAAAAGGTCACTTTCCCCACATCCAAAAGTGACGCAAAAAACTTCCACCCCGTTGGCGTCTCAAAACAATTCAATCCTTTTTTTTCAGCAACCAGATCAACAGCACGCCCCGTCGGCATAGAACGGGCAATCCCTACAATGCCTTGGCGATAACCTTTAATCAGATGTGCATTCTCAGCCATAATAGCCAAAGAATCAGAAGGCGTGACAAATTGCTTACGACCAATAATGAGATTACGATCTCCATCACCATCAGATGCCGCACCAAGATCAGGAGCTTGATCAGACATTAACAAATCATAAAGAGACCTAGCATAAACCAAATTGGGATCTGGATGCCCTCCTCCAAAATCTGGTAAAGGAATACCATTGACCACCGTTTCTTCAGAAAAACCTAAACATTTCTCAAAAATTTCGTGCGCATAAGGACCTGTGACCGCATGCATTGCATCAAAGCGTAGGGTTAAACCTTTTTCTACTGCTTGAGCAATACAATCAAAATCAAAAATCTCCTGCATCAAAGCAACATAATCGGCTACCGGATCAAGTATTTCCACCCGCATAGACCCGATAAAAGTTGTTCCTTCTCTTTCTAAATCAACATCTGGAGCCTCAAAAATTTTATAAAAAGCAAGATTTTGTGACGCTAAAAAAATAGCTTCACACAAAGAATCAGGAGCAGGACCACCATGAGAAATATTGTATTTTATGCCACAATCTCCCTCTAAACCACCAGGATTATGACTTGCTGAGAGAATAAATCCACCATGGGCATGATATTTGCGAATAAGATGTGAAACAGCAGGCGTGGAAAGAATACCCCCTCTTCCAACTTTTACACAAGCAACACCGTGAGCCGCCGCCATTTTCAATACAATCTGAAGAAGGGTGAGGTTGAAATAGCGCCCATCACCACCAAGAATCAACAATTTTCCCTCAAGAGGTCCAATGCTGTTAAAAATGGCTTGGATAAAATTTTCAACATAATGCGGCTGTTGAAAAACCGATACCTTTTTACGCAAACCAGATGTTCCCAGTTTTTGATCATTAAAAGCCCTAGTCAAAACTGTGGTTATGCTCATAAACACGCCTTCATGTTATATTTGTTCGATTCTAGAGTGAATATCCACCAAAGTCGACCATTAATTCTGCTTGACGGAACAATGAAATACTTGCACACTTGCTACAACATTGAGAAATTTAAAATGCACTCTTAAATACACTTTAAAACACAACCCTCATAGAAGAATACAGGAGCATTATTATGACGAGAAAAAAAGTTCCCAATGTAACTTTCCACACACGTGTGCGTGATGAATCCGTGAGTGGCAACAACCCTTATCGGTGGCAAGAAGTTAACAGTGATGCGTACTTTAAAGGAAAACGAGTTATTCTTTTTTCTCTTCCTGGAGCTTTTACGCCCACTTGCTCAACCTTTCAGCTACCTGATTTTGAAAAACTCTATGATGAGTTTAAAAAAATCGGTATTGATGAAATTTATTGTCTTTCCGTCAATGATGCTTTTGTCATGAACGCTTGGGGAAAAGCACAAGATATTAAAAACGTAAAATTAATCCCCGATGGCTCAGGCGAATTCACACGCAAAATGGGCATGCTGGTTGCTAAAGACAATATCGGTTTTGGAATGCGCTCATGGCGTTATGCTGCTGTTATTAATGATGGCGTTATTGAACAATGGTTTGAAGAAGCGGGTTTTTCTGACAATTGCAGAACAGACCCTTATGAAGTTTCTTCACCACAAAACGTTTTAAAAACCCTGCAAGGCTAATTCCAAAACAAATTCATAGCATTTAAACAACACAAATTTTACGGCACAAATTCTTTCGCAAAAAGGAGTTTGTGTCGTTTGTATTTTGACCTCCTCCCTTCTCTAAAGGACGAAGGTTCCTACCAGTTCCGATCTATAAACAGTTCAGCTTCTCTCGGCGAGTTCCTCCTGCTAACCACCCATGTGTGGTTCAATTCATAAGCCCTACCGGACAAGCACTACCCTAAAGACTTAGCACACGCTCTAAAAACGCGTATGTAAGTTTTACATGCCCTATAGCATTGCCATAACCAACATGTCTTACGGCAAATCATGATAAATTTTCCATTGCCCCACCAAAAAGCTACAACTTGAATATTTTCACCACAAAAGCCCACAACTACTCTATCACAGCTCCCACCGCCATCCCCAAAAGAACAACTCCATCACATCATTGAGAACAGTAAAGAGCAACACAGCCTCAAAAATAGGTCACGTATCATATTTCAATCCACGCACCACAGAAGGGTCAATTTTGATACGACCTTAAGTACCAGCTATCCTAATTTTATTTTTTAAACCGTGCTCTAAGAGTATAAAGTCTCTATTTAACGCATGAAAACTTTTGTGCCTTTTGCGTTGCCAAAATATCCTGTACCGTTTTAACCAATTGCTCTTCATCAACGGTTACTTGCGCTGGTCTGCTTTCACGCCATGTTTGATTATCCTTAATTTCTTGAGACAAACGCGCACCCTCAACCAAATCTTTGATCTGTATTTTTCCGCTCTCACGCTCTTGTGAACCTTGGATCACCACACAAGGAGCTTGGCGCCGATCAGCATATTTCATCTGCGCTTTCATCCCCGATGCCCCCAAATAAAGTTCAGCACGAATTCCCGCATTGCGCAACTGCATCACCATTTTTTGATAACCAGCAACAGCTTCTGGCTCTTTATCCATCATCAGCACCACCACGGGACCGGTATTTTCTTTCACAGGCAATTTTCCAAGATTTTGCAAAGCGGCTATCAAGCGCGAGATACCAATTGAAAAACCCGTTGCTGGAATATTTTCACCACGAAAGCGTGCAACCAACCCATCATAGCGTCCACCGCCACCAACAGACCCAAAAACGACTTTTTGCCCGTCATCATTGAGAACATCAAAAAGCAACGCAGCCTCAAAAACAGGTCCCGTATAATACTCTAATCCACGCACCACAGAAGGATCAATTTTGATACGATTCTGATACCCATTCGCAGCAAAAATCACTTGCATTTCCTCAAGCTCACGAACTCCTTCAAGTCCTTGAGCACTTTGGGCAACAATTTTTCTAAGAGCATCAAGTGTTTCCTCTGCTGTTTCAGCCTGTACCGTAAGCAAAGAGAGAATACAATCAATGTCTTTATCTTTAAGCTCCGCCCCTTTTGTAAAATCACCACTTTCGTCCAAACGCCCTTTGCCCAAAAGCAAACGCACACCTTCAGTCCCAAATTTGTCAAGTTTATCAATTGCTCTTAAAACAGTGAGACGCTTTTCCGTTTGTTCACTTTCCCCCAAGCCAATCAATGCTAAAACACATTCCAAAATTTTTCGGTTATTAAGACGAATGGCATAATCATGATGCCCAATTCCTAATTTTTCCAAACTATCTGCTGCCATCATGCAAATTTCCGCATCCGCAGCAACGGTTGGTGTTCCAACAATATCGGCATCAAACTGCATAAATTGCCGAAACCGCCCAGGTCCGGGTTTTTCATTGCGGAAAACAAAACCAAGACGATAGCTCCGATAAGGCTTTGGCAAAGTTTCAAAATTTTCTGCAAAATAACGAGCAAGAGGGGCGGTAAGATCGTAACGCAAAGACATCCATTGCTCATCATCATCTTGTAGAGAGAAAACCCCCGCATTTGGACGATCTGAATCAGGTAAAAATTTGCCCAACACATCAGTATATTCAAAAATCGGTGTTTCCAGCGCTTCAAAACCGTAAAGTTCATAAACTTCGCGAATCTGAGCTATCATGGTCTCAGTTGCATACAATTGCGCACTTGTACGATCAACAAAACCACGAGGTAAACGAGCTTTGGTTTTTTCTTGTTTCGATGACATATGATTCTCTAGCAACAATTTGTGTTTACAATTGTCTCGTGTCTTATCTTATAGAAACAAACGCTGCAATGCCTTTATAATCCCTAAACCTTTAAGCAATATGCATCCGCTTTTGTTTTACAAAGATGATATCTCTCCCCTAGAGAGTATTCACTATGAAAGCACTTGCACTTTCAATATCAGAATATAAACAAACTCTCTTTGAATATTCTTCTCTTTATAATGAAAAATGATGTGCCCTCACCCCAAACATTCTCCCAAGCTTTCTCCATCTCTCATCCCCAACGCGCCCTTTCCCCATTACTCATTCTTGAAGGAATTTTCCCCTATTCCCACTATCTCTACATTCTCCTCTATTAGTCTTCTTTTCCTCCAGATGTCTTTTCGCGCTATATCTCTCTTCTAATATCAAACGCATGCTTGCTTCTTTAGAGACATCAAAAGCAATCTTTATTTTGAATAAATAGAAGCACACCCTAAAAAACACCTCTATAAGGGCTTTTCAGATTTATCACATATGCAAAAATTCTCAAGGCAAGAGAGTGTGTATAGCTTGCTGCGCAAAGTTATTGATGCAGGTTTTTAAATCAACAATATTGGGACCAACATCAGTGATCGACCTTGAAATGGAAGGAATAACATTCTGCCACGAACTTTGAGGAAATTGATGTGCTAATTGTGTTATTGTCCCTCCTTGAGCTCCAATACCTGGAACAAGAAACAAACAGTTTTTTAACTGTTCAATTGCCTTTTTCGATTCACTGCCTAATGTTGCTCCAACAACCGCACCGACAGGACCAACAGGATGATGCTCGCTCAAAGACTGACTATTATAGTCAAAAATACGCTGTGCCAAATGAACAGAAAGTGTCTGATCACCAATGCACGCATTTCGAATTTGCTTACCCTCTGGATTAGAAGATTCAACAACCACAAAAACGCATGTTTCCGTTTCTTCTGCAATCTTTATCATAGGAATGAGAGCATCAAAACCAAGGAAAGCATTGACTGTAATGGCATCGGCTTTAAATGCACTGTTCGAACCAAGCCAAGCTTTCCCATAAGCTTCAACAGTAGAGCCAATATCCCCGCGTTTTGCATCAACGAGAACCAATAACCCTTGTTCATGGGCTGTTTCAATGAGTTCTTTGAGAACCTGAAGACCCTCCACACCATACAATTCAAAAAATGCCGCTTGTGGCTTTATAATGCCAACATTTCCCACAACCGCTGTTAAGAGGATATCACAAAATTCTTTTAACCCTTTATAATCACGGCTTAAATTCCATGATTGCAAAACCTTATGACTAGGGTCAAAACCAATACAAAGCGGCCCATATATTTCCCGATTTTTAAAAAAATTTGCACAAAACATTTTACACCTTAAGCTAGTTTTTCTTTAAAT
>NZ_LR736309.1:0-27331 GCF_902652675.1 Bartonella refiksaydamii | reverse complement strand
AATAGGCTCCCATATCGCGGTTTTTGCCGCCTTCATAGCCAAGTGTTATGGAAATGACTGTTCCGATAAGAGGACTCGAACCTCCACGCCTTGCGGCACAGGTACCTGAAACCTGCGCGTCTACCAATTCCGCCATCTGGGCTTAAAATTCATCTAAGCTTGTGAAACAGCTCTGTCAATAAAATTATAAAATTTGTTCTTCAGTTCAAAACTGTTGAGTTAAACTCTTTATGTCCACTACGATTTTAGAAATTTAAGGTGTAATGATCGTCTTTGATAAAATTGTTGAGTCAGAATTAAATGTATAAATAATAGGAATACCGGTTGCTAATTCTTGGGAGATAATTTCTTCACCGTTTAGACCTTCAAGTGCCATAATAAGAGCACGAAGAGTGTTGCCGTGTGCTGCGACCAAAACAGTTTTAGAACGCAAAATATGCGGTTGGATATGGTAAAGATAGTAAGGCCAAACGCGTGCACCAGTATCGCGTAGGCTTTCTCCATTAGGGGGAGCAATCGTATAAGAGCGGCGCCATATTTTCACTTGCTCTTCTCCCCATTGGTGACGGACCTCATCTTTATTTAAACCAGCAAGATCACCATAACTTCGCTCATTCAATGCTGGATTTTTTATCAATTGCAAATCAGATTGTTCCATCTGCTCTAAAATGTGTTGCGCTGTTTTTTGCGCGCGTTGTAAGGAAGATGTATAAGCAATATCAAATTTTAAACCAGCTTCTTTAAGTTTTCTCCCTGCAGCTATTGCTTCAGCATGGCCTTTTTTTGTCAAATCGGGATCTTTCCAACCGGTAAAAAGGTTTTTGAGATTCCATTCACTTTGTCCGTGACGGATAAGTACAAGTGTGCGTCCCATTATGAATTTCCTACATTATATTGACTGTTTAAAATTCATCGTTCAATCCCAAAACGTCAAGCATTGAATAAAGACCATTTTCGTGGTTCTTTGCCCATAAAGCTGCTTTTAATGCACCATTGGCAAAAACAGAGCGTTCTTGCGCTGCGTGTGAAAAAACAATACGCTCATTTGGGCCGGCAAAAGTGACACTATGGTCGCCAACAACCGTCCCACCCCGTGAACAGGCAAAGCCTATCGTGCCTTTTTTGCGTTTACCTATATGGCCACTGCGTTCACTCACACTCATATTTTTAAGCATAATATCGCGACCTTCCGCTGCTGCTTGCCCAAGAAGAAGAGCTGTTCCAGAAGGGGCATCAACTTTGCCAGCGTGATGCATTTCGTAAATTTCAATATCAAAATCATCAGGTCCTAATGCTTTGGCAGCTTTTTTTACAAAATTTGCTAACAAATTTATCCCAAGGCTCATATTTCCAGATTTGACAATAGTTGTATATTTTGCAAAATCTGCAATTTTTTCTTCTTCTGTTTTGTTAAATCCCGTCGTGCCGATAATATGGACAAGGCCTTTTTGAGCAGCATAGTTGGCGTAGAGAATACTGGCTTGCGGCTGTGAAAAGTCTAAAATACCTTCAGTATGCGAAAAGGCACTTTCAGGATCATCGGTGATTTGAATGCCAAGAGGGTTTGAACCAATCAGTGCGCTGGCATCTTTGTTTACAAAAGGTGATCCTTTGCGCACAAGCACAGCACAAAGCTCTATGTCTTTCCTACTTTGGATAGCTGTAACGAGCTCACGCCCCATTTTTCCATTAGCACCAACAACTGTAAGGCGCATATCTTTCTCCTTATGACTTTGCTTTTTAAGTATAGGTAAATTCTCTCTCTTTCCAACGGTTCTTTTTCTCTGTGGGAACAAATTTCATTTTTTAGTCATACGAAAGAACTCCCAGTTTATAGAAGCGCATGGTGAAAAATGCTTTCGTTTTCGTTATAGAGTAAACAGTGTAAATGTCACGTCACACGTTGTGAGGGTTTGCAAGACGATACCACCATTTTATTGTTTAGTTCTCAACACTGTTATAATTTTTGCATTTAAACAATCCATAAAATATTTCAAATTCTTTCTGAAATGATTTTTATTTGCACACCAATCCTGCTTGTAATGTACAAGAAAACGTTCGTTAGTTCATCATAAGATGGAGGCAAAAATAAGAAAACATTCTTGTATTTGGGGTGGCATTCCAATTGCAAAATAATGAACTACCTTTATAGGTCGATGCTTTATTACACCGTGCATAAAAATGCATGAAATTTTATTGGTGCGGATGTAATGTTAATACCTCTTTCACTTGTCAAGGGAGATGCTTAGAAGTCAAGATCCGCATAATGAGGACTCGCTACGATTCCTCGAATACGATCTGTTAAAAGTGAACGAAAAGAAGGTCGTGATTTCATCCGCATATACCAGTCTTTGGCGGCGGGGGATTGATCCCAATCAATTTCCCCTAGAAAATCAAGCACAGAAACAGAAGCTGCGGCTGCTAGATCCGCATAAGATAATGCAGAGCCGACTAACCAGTCACGAGATGCGCAGAGCCAATTGAGATAGTTCATATGTGGTAAAATGTTTGCACGCGCATTGCGTAAAATTTGTGAATTTGGAGCACCACCACCAATGGCTAACGGCATTTCACGTTTATAGACTCGCTCTCGTACAATATGGCGTGCAGCTTCATTTTCAAATTTATTTAAAAACCAGTCATTGAGGCGGCGCACCTCGGCACGGTCTAAAGGATTTTCTGGAAAGAATTTATTCTCTTGTCGTAAATTTCCATGTGTTTCATCTAAATATTCGTAGATAACAAAAGCTCCTGATAATGGAACTTCGTATTCATCAAGAAGAACAGGGACATGACCAGCCGGATTCAATGCGAGAAATTCGTGTCTTCTTGCCCATTCATGTTCTTCAATCAATTGAGTGCTTACACCATATTCTCCAAGAATGAGGCGTACAAATCGAGAGGTAGAAGATAGAGGAGAATGAAAAAGTGTCAGCATAATCTACGCTATCAAATAGAGTTGATGAGAATTTTTTCAAGTATTAGGAATTTTTATAAAGGTGCTTTACTAGAAGTACAAGATTATTAATAAAAGCTCATAATTATGTTTAATAAACTTTTAATAAAAGGAATGTGTTCTACGCTGCGATTGCTTGTAAAATGGCAGTACGCAATTCTTCCAAACCTAATGCTTTTTCTGAAGATGTCACAAGAAGTTCAGGATAAGCTGCTGGATGTTTGAGCAGATGTGTTTTTGTGGTTATTATTAATTTTTCAAGGACATTCGATTTTATTTTATCACTTTTCGTTAAAACAATTTGATAAGAAACAGCTGCTTTATCAAGAAGATCTAAAACATCTGAATCATTTTTTTTGATTCCATGACGTGAATCAATCAAGACATAAACACGTTTTAATGTTGTACGCCCCCGCAAATAGTTAAAAATCAACTCTGTCCACGCATCAACCAGATTTTTAGGGGCTTCGGCAAAACCATAACCTGGCATATCTACGAGCGCTATAGGAGGGAAATCTCCTAGTCGTCCACTAAAACCATCGGGTACAAAGTAATTAAGTTCTTGAGTGCGCCCTGGTGTATTTGAGGTACGCGCCAAGCTTTTTTGTTGGACGAGTGCGTTGATCAAAGATGATTTTCCAACATTGGAACGTCCCGCAAATGCGATTTCCGGTGGTCCTTCTGGTGGGAGAAAGCGTATTGCTGGTACACCACGAATAAAAACCCACTTGCGAAAAAAAATTCCCAAAAGAGACGAACATTTTGTCATTCATGCACTTCTTTTTTGGGTGATCTTCGCCACAAGGCTTTAAGATTATCAAAAAGCTCGATTTTAGCCCCTTGACGTTTCATCATGATACCTTGCTGAATAATCGACAGTATATTGTTCCATGCCCAGTAGATGACGAGACCAACAGGGAAGGAAGCGAGCATAAAAGTAAAGATGACCGGCATCCACGCAAAGATCATAGCTTGTGTCTGATCTTGAGGAGCTGGGTTCATACGCATTTGTAAAAACATCGTTATTCCCATGATCAAAGGCCATGCACCAAGCATAAGAAACGTTGGGGTCGTGTACGGTAAAAGGCCAAACAGGTTAAAAAGGGAAGTTGGATCGGGTGCTGCTAGATCTTGAATCCAACCAAAGAAAGGTGCATGCCGCATTTCGATGGTAATATACAGAACTTTATAAAGAGCAAAAAATATTGGAAATTGAACCAACATTGGCCAACAGCCCGCAAGAGGATTGATTTTTTGGGTTTTATACAGTTCTATAATCGCTTGTTGTTGTTTGGTTCTATCATCTGGATATTTTTCTTTTATTTCCAACAACATCGGTTGTATAAGCTTCATACGCGCCATAGATTTATAGGACTTATTCGCTAGCGGGAAGAGTAGTGTTTTCAATAGCACTGTGACAAGAAGAATGGCGATACCAAAATTGCCTGTTTGCTTATAAAGAATGTCAATAAGAGAAAACATTGGTTTGGTGATGAAATCAAACCAGCCCCAATCGATTAAAAGAGCAAATTTCTTAATTTTTAAGTTATTTTGATAGTGATTAATGATTTCAACTTGTTTTGCTCCAGCAAAAAGACGATTTGTAACGGTTTTTGTTTCGTTTGGAGCGATAGTTAGAAGTGACTCGAGCAAATCAGACTGATAATGTGTTTGCAAGCGATCAAAATAAATAAAGCGGCTTGTATATTCTTTATCTTGAGGGGGAATAACCGCTACAGCCCAATATTTATCGGTAATACCAATCCAGCCTCCTATCACTTTAGAGAACGCTATACTTTTTTGCCCATTATCAGGATTTGGATCAAGCTCCGCTAAATTTTTGTATTTTTCGGTTTTAAGCGAATCACCTGCAATACCTATCATGCCTTCATGAAGCAAGTAGGTCGCATTTGTATGTTCTGGTGGAGCTGCGCGTGCAACGCGAGCATAGGATGAGAGATATATAGGCTTATTCCCTTCATTGCTGATAGAATCCTCAATGGTAAACATGTAGTGATCATCAACAGAAAGAACACGACGAAAGATTTGTCCTTGTCCGTTATTATAAATTAAAGTGACCGGTGTTGAAGGAGTCAGTGTCGTGTTGTTTCCTTCTATTTGCCATTGTGTATCAGATTGTGGCAAGGCTTCTTTTGACAAAGAAGGACTAGTAAAACCAAATTCAGCAAGGTAGGTCGTTGTGAATCCTTTGGGGTTTAGTAAAGCAATTTCCGGTGATTTTTTCTCTACTGTCAGGCGATATTTTTTGAGGAGAAGATCATCAAACTGTGCGCCAACAAGATTAATGGAACCTTCAAGTTCATTGGTTTTTATAGCAATACGGTTTGTTTTGGCTAATATAGCATTCCGGATTTCAGGAGTCATTTTGTGATCAATTATGGATGCTGATCCGTGCGTTGGTGCTGTGTCAGAAAAACTTGTAGTAGGAGTGGAAAGTGTAGACTGTTGTTTTGACAATTGCTGTGCGATGATTTGTTGTTTTTGTAATTCAGCTTGTTTGGGAACAACATGAAGAAACTGCCATGCTATAAGCACACCAAAAGACAATCCAATGGCGATAAAGAAATTGCGATTATATTCCATTCGTACACCCCTGCTGCCGTTTTTGATGCTTTGTTTTTGGTTTTATTCGTCGGTTTAATTCATTGATCAAAGATGAAAAAGGTGCATGAAGCACATCAGGACGTGCCACAATAACATAATCTGTTCCTGCCTCCATGTTATCTGTTAAACCAACCCTTACTGCTTCGCGCAAACGTCTTTTGATACGGTTGCGTTTGACAGCATTGCCGTTTCTACGTGTAACCGTGAAACCTACACGCGCAACACGAGGAGATTTTATTTCTGCTGTTTGTTCATGGGATTTGACTTCAAGCAAAAATAAAGGACCACGTCGTTTTTCTCCTGTGCGTACAGCCAAAAAATCCGATCTTTTGCGAATACGGCAGGGGTGTTTTTTCTTCATAAAGAGCGTTTTGCAATTTCACTAAATGCCCGCAAAAGCATGCATAAAAGATTTCTAACGAAAACTTCACAACAAAAGTGATAAATAATATTCAATTGTTGTGAAAATTTAAATGATTAAGCAGATAACCGCTTACGTCCGCGAGCACGCCTTGCGGCGATAACTTTACGGCCACCAGCTGTTGCCATACGTGCACGAAAACCATGGCGGCGTTTACGGACAAGTTTAGAGGGTTGGTAAGTACGTTTCATTTATTTAAATACCGCGGAGTGCGGCCCTTCTTAATTTTACAGGCAATTATGCGCTAGATGGACAATCTTACCCTATCATACGGCCGTTTATCCATAAGAAAAAATATAAAAAAAGTCAATCTTAGATTATTTGTCTCTCTCTTAAAAAAAACGAAAAACTCTACGATAGAGGTACATTTTATTCGTAACACTTTAAAAGTTAAGAAAAACACGAATTGGTGACGGTGCAGTTTACAGTTATCTTTTTTATAAGACAAGTGAATACTCAAGACGTAAAGGAGCAGAGGGGGGTAAAGAAAGAGTCGTCGCTCGTTAATATATGATTGTAGTAAAGTGTATTTTTAAACGTAAAAAGTGTACTTGGTTTTGCCTTTTAAAGACCTTTATAGAAACATTCATAAAGTGTTTGTACGACAAACGTGTTTAATGGAATTTTATATCAGATTTTACGTTCGAGGTTTTTATTTGAGATTGGTTTCGTGTTTTTAAAGAGATAAAATGTAATGTATTTACATTTTGTAATTCTCAGTAAAGTAGGAAATTTTAGGTGGTGAAGTTGAAGTGTTTTGAGTCCTTAATTGCTATATTTTTGGGTATTTTTATAGAGAGGAAAGACAGTGAATCCTATCACAAGTGAGGTTATCCGCAACGCATTACATAAAGTCAAAGGACCGGATTTTGAAAGTGATATTGTATCATTGGGGCTTGTTTCAGAAATATTGATTGCTCATGGCAAGGTTTTCTTTTCCATTACAGTTCCGGATGGACGTGTGCAAGAGTGGGAATCGTTGCGCCGTGGTGCTGAAGAAGTGGTTTGTGCTTTGGATGGGGTTAAAGCTGTTGTTGTTACACTTACAGCAGAAAAAAAATTGAAGGTATCTTCTCATTTTCTTGCGTCAAAACATAAAGCAAAGGGATTACCTGTGAAAACACCGATAGAAGGTGTACGGCATGTGATTGCAGTTGCTTCTGGAAAGGGGGGGGTTGGCAAATCTACAATGGCGATAAATATTGCTTTAGCTTTACAGGATTCTGGTTTCAAAACGGGCTTGATGGATGCGGATATTTATGGTCCATCTTTGCCACGTTTGACAGGACTTGTTAACCAAAAATCACAGCTTATTGACGAGAAAAAACTTCAACCTCTTGAAAAATTCGGACTTAAATTGATGTCAATGGGTTTTTTGATTGAGGAGGAAAAGCCAGTGGTGTGGCGTGGTCCCATGGTAATGGCGGCTGTGACGCAATTGCTCAGAGATGTTTTATGGGAACCTCTTGATGTTTTGGTGGTGGATATGCCACCAGGTACAGGGGATGCACAATTGACACTTGCTCAACAAGTGCAATTAACGGGTGCGTTGATTGTTTCTACTCCGCAGGATCTTGCCTTAATTGATGCGCGTAAAGCGATAGAAATGTTTATGAAAGTCGATGTTCCTATTTTAGGACTCATTGAAAATATGAGTTATTTTATTGCTCCTGATACGCAAAAACGCTACGATATTTTTGGTCATGGTGGTGCGCGTGCAGAAGCAGAACGCCGAGGGGTACCTTTCTTGGCAGAAGTACCGCTTGATGCGGCTTTGCGATCTTCCTCGGATGGCGGTATACCTATCTTTGTCTCTAATCCTGATGAAGACCGTGCCAAACTTTATCGTGCGATTGTTGATCAAGTGAAAGACAAATTTTGTTAAATTTATGTTTTTCTTAGAGGGTTTGCTAGGATACAATATAAAAAAACATAAATAGTTGTTTTTATGGGAATTGTAGTCCATGAGTGTCTCATTTTGGGGTTAGATATTTTAGAAGTGAAATGAGTAAAAAAACTAACCATGCAGTGAGCGGTAATTTTGTTTTTGTATAAAAGCTTTCAGTTGTTTTTTGTTGGTGGGATGGAATTGGTTAAAGATCTCATTCGGGTGTGAAAAAACACGGTTCTTTTATATGAAGTTGCTGAATATTGATCATAGCGTTGTAAAAGTTGTAGAAAATATTGCAAAATGAGATGTTGTAGTGCTGACGGTCCATGTTATTAAAAAATGATACAGGTAGTTGTTGCTGTTGCTCGCAAGTGATTCATATTTGCTTGGGGTGAGGATTTGAATATCAGTAAATGGGACCGATTTTCAAAATGCAGGTTATCTGGAGAATTTAACTTTTAAAAGACTGAAGACGTTTGAAATGTGGGAATGAATAGAATTTTGTTTTGGTTTTTGAGCAAAGGTTTTGTAGAAAATTATTGGGACTGATGTGGTTATTAGTAACGCTGGAAGTTCATTCTATTGGAAGCAATAATAATGATCAAAAATGGGTTATAATACCAAAAAAAGTGTTGGTGCTAGCGCAAGCTATCTTGTTGTGCTACGAGCAGTTATTCGAGTAGTTGATCTTTTGGCGGAGACAAAGAAAAATTTTTCAGAACTTGTTGATGATCATGGATAAAGGTTTTCGCTTAGAGCTTTTAGAGAGGGGATATTTGATTATGAAAGAAAGGTATGTGTGAAAAAACATATTTTATAGGTGCTCATGCTTATTCTGCACCCGTCATAGAACCAGGGCTTTATCTCGTGGCAACGCCTATTGGAAATCTTGCAGATATCACTCTTCGTGCTTTGCAAATACTTGCAGGTGTTGATATTTTAGCGTGTGAGGATACGCGGGTGACGCGTATTTTGTTGGAACGCTACGGTATTCAGAAAAAATCATTTGTTTATCATGAACATAATGCACAGAAAGCAGGGGCGAAATTATTAGTAGCTTTAGCAGAAAATAAAACCGTAGCGCTCGTCTCAGATGCTGGAACACCGCTTATTTCTGATCCTGGATTTCGATTGGTAGAAGAGGCACGCAAAGCTGGTCACAAAATCGTTCCAATTCCTGGGGCATCAGCACTTTTAGCTGCTCTTGTTGCGACAGGGCTCCCTACAGATAGTTTTTTCTTTGCTGGTTTTTTGAGTGCGCGAAAGGTACAGCGTCAAAAGCGGTTAGAACAATTAAAAGCTATTCCTGCGACGTTAGTTTTTTATGAATCACCCCATCGTCTCGTCGAGACTTTACAGGATATGGTCTCTTTTTTTTCGGCTGATCGTCCAGCTGCAATTTGTCGTGAATTAACAAAAAAGTTTGAAACAGTAGATGTTTCTAATTTAGGCCATTTATTTGAAAAATACGGTAAGCAAGCGCATATTCGTGGAGAAATTGTTGTGCTTGTTGGGGACGCACTTTCCTCTTTGGACGTAATGAGTGATCAAGAAATTGATGAGATGTTATTAGAATTGGCGTGTACGCATTCTGCAGCTCAAGCGGCTGCTTTGGCAGCAAAGAAAACAGGCTTAAAAAAGCAAGAACTTTTTCAGCGGTTGAATTTTTTAAAAGATGCATAAAATGATAGGGAAGACCATACAAAAAGAACGTAGGCAAAAATCTTTTTATCGAGGTGTTCGTGCAGAAAAATGGGCTGCTTGGTGGTTACGTTTTAAAGGGTTTCACATTGCTGAAATTCGTTTTAAAACAAAATGCGGTGAAATTGATTTAATTGCGCGGCGTGGAAATCTTGTATTAGTCGTCGAGGTAAAAGCTCGCTCAACATTAGCTGAAGCAATGGCAGCGGTTTCTCGGGTGAATGAGAGGCGCATTGAGGCAGCAGCCGATATTTGGTTAGCACGACAAAAAGATCGTGCGCTTTTATGTGTACGTTTTGACTTGATTGCAATTCTACCGTGGTGTTTGCCGCAGCATATTCCAGCATTTTTTACGTCTGATAAATAAGAGTTTCTATATCATTTTAACCATGGTAGATGAAAAACATTTCGTTTTTATGAACACATGGGGTAAAAAAGTGCTTAACAGTTTGAGCAATATGAGGAGTGAAATATGGATGATTATGAAAAGTTTGCAACGGGTTTGTTGATTGTTTTTGGAGTATTAATTATTGGTGGTTTGATGGCAATGCATATTGTACTCATGAATAAGCCAGGTTTTTTATTCGCATTGGCGGCTGCTGTCGTTGGTTGGTTTTCTGCTTTTGCAGTTATTTTTGATAAGCCCAAAGTTTATTTGGGATTGATTATTCTTGCTATGTTATGTGTTGCTTCCTCAATTAGTGTTTATGTTAGTTAAAATGCATGAAGCGCTGGTTGCGTTCTCTTTAGAAATTATGAGGATAAGGAGAAGAAATGAAAATTGGCTTTTTGGGAACGGGTAAAATCAGTACTTCAATGGTCGAAGGCTTAATGATGAGCGCTTTTGACGTTTCTTCCATTATTGTTTCTCCCCGCAATGCACGAAGTGCAGAGCGCCTTTCACACAATTACGATAAGGTTATTATTGCCGAAAATAATCAAGCATTGCTGGATGTTAGTGATTGTGTTTTTCTTTGTTTGCCCAACCAAATTGCAGAAGAAGTTTTGCGTTCTCTTCGTTTTCATCCAGAACAGCTTGTCATTTCCGTGCTTGCCATGGCAACAGCAGCAGAAGTTGAAGAGTGGATCAACCATAAGGTTTATCGTGCTGTTCCGCTTCCTTTTGTGGCAGAATGTAAAAATTTGACGCCCATTTATCCTGATCATTCATTTTTGCGCACTTTGTTTGATGCGTTGGGGGGAACATTAGTGTTGGATGCAGAAGAGCAGTTTAATCTTTTTATGACGGCAGGTTCACTTATGGGGGTTTATTTTAATTTTATAGAAACAGCACACCAATGGTTTGTGACACAGGGGTTAAAAAAACAACCATCAGCAGATTTTCTTTCTATGATGTTTGGAAATCTTACGGATGAAATGCGCAAAACTATAGCAACTGATTGTTCAAAACCTCTTGATTTTTCTCTGCTTGAGAAAGAGTTTTCAACGAAGGGCGGAACAAATGAGCTTTTGTCAAACTGTTTTTCTCATCAAGGGGGAAGGAGTGCTTTAATGACGGCTCTTGAGACTACTTTGCAAAAAATAAACGCTCCGTTTACACATTGAAAATGCTGGATCAATATTTTTTTTCCAATCTTAATGAGAGGGGTATTGGTGTGTGCGTTTAGATTTGCGTGAACACAGGTCTACAAATTGAATGAGAACGTTGAATATAGCACACTTCTTTTCTTTCAATTTCTCTTATCATAAATCAAAAAAACGTTTGCTTATATGTCATAGGAAGGATCAGCATATGGATAAAAACCGTTTAAGAAAGGAGCAAATATGTTTCTTGATAAACAGATTTTATACAGAAGTAAGTGCAACATTTTGAACTGACGAATAGAATGAGAGTGCTTGCTTGTACTTTCATAACATAAACGCAAAGATGATAGTAACCTGATGGATCTTGCATATACTGTTCATGGGGGAAGGGAAATGGGTTTTAGAGGTTATGAGAGACATTTCTTTAAAACAGCCGCGTGAATGCGTAGCTTAAGGGGGGCGGTTCATTGTGAGAGACGTGACTCCAGTAAAGAACAGAGAAAAGCAAAAGCGTGTGGTGTTGTTGCACTTCACTCTTTAAACAATATTGCTGTAGACGTTTTTGAAGGTCGGAGAGCCAAATTAAAAAAGATGATGAAGATGCCGATGGGTTGCGCTTCTACGAGCAGAATGGTCACAATATCTTAATCCTTGTTTTGTTCATTGATAGATAAAAAGCTTTTAATAACAGTTATGTTATTAGATTTTTATTGATGAAAAAAGTAATGCGGTAGTGAGGGAGTATTTTTTGTGAGAGTAGTGATAGAACACATTTCACATTGTGCAAGAACTCGTGCCCTAAAAGTATCGGATGGGATTTTGATTTTTGAAGTACTCTTATTGGTTAGGTTTTTACAGATTCTCATTTTAGTGGAATGAATAATGATTACATGTTGAGATAAAGTGGTCCCTCACTGCCTTGCGGACAGGTCCAATTGATATTTTGGTTTGGGTCTTTGATATCGCAGGTTTTACAATGTATGCAGTTTGAAGCATTGATAACATAAGTTTCCTGATTATTATGGTCTAGCCATTCGTAGACAGCTGCGGGACAATAGCGTGTGGAGGGGCCTCCATAAATTGCATATTCGGAGTCTTTTTGTTTTTCTAATGAAGCTATTTTTAAATGGCAAGGTTGGTTTTCTTCATGGTGCGTATGAGAAAGTGCGACACTGGAGAGACGATCAAAGGTTACAATACCATCTGGTTTTGGATAAGCGATGGGTTGAAATTTTTCTGCTGGTTCGAGACATTCATAATCTTCTTTTGTGTGAGAGAGTGTTCTAAATAAAGAAAATCCAAATAATTGTTGCCACCACAGATCAAAGCCGGCAAGCTTAATTCCGTAATTTGTGCCGAATTTTGCCCATAGTGGTTTCGCGTTGCGTACTTTATAAAGATCTTTGCCAATGGGACCTTGTCGCCATTGTTCTTCGATTTCTTTGACTTCGTCATGGGCGCGTCCTTGAGCAAGAGCTGTAGCAATTTTATCGGCTGCTAATATACCAGATAGAATGGCATTGTGAGAGCCTTTGATACGAGGGACATTGACAAAACCAGCAGAACAGCCAATAAGCGCTCCACCGGGAAAGGTAAGCTTTGGTACGGATTGCCAACCACCTTCACTGATGACGCGAGCACCATAAGAAAGGCGCTTTGCACCTTTGAAAATTTCATAAAGTTGAGGATGTGTTTTAAAACGTTGAAATTCCTCGAAGGGAGAAAGATAAGGATTTTTATAATCTAAGTGTACAACAAAACCGGCAGAAATTAAGTTGTTTTCTTGGTGATAAAGAAAACCGCCACCACCGGTACGATTGTCTAAGGGCCAACCGGTAAAATGTTGAACTAAACCAAGTTTGTGTTTTTGTGGTTCAACTTCCCAAAGCTCTTTGAGACCGAGACCAAACTTTTGTGGTTCACGGTTTTTACTAAGATCAAATTTCTGTATGAGTTGTTTTGCAATGGAGCCACGCGCGCCTTCTGCGACTAGGGTATATTTTGCTAGTAAAGCCATACCCGGCATGTAATTTTTCCCAAGGGTTCCATTTTTTTCAAGACCCATATCACCTGTGAGAACACCAATGATAGCTCCATTATCGTTTTGAATGGTTTCCGATATGGCAAAACCAGGATAGATTTCGACGCCGAGCGCTTCGGCTTTTTTGCTTAGCCAATGGCAAACATTCCCGAGTGAAACGATATAGCATCCGTCATTGGATAAGATTTTTGGGCGCAAAATATTGGGAAATATTGTGGCGTGTTTTTGCTTTAGAAAAAAAAACTGATCACTGGTGACTGGTGTTTTAAAAGGATGATCGTTTTCATTTCTCCATTCTGGCAAGAGTGTATCAATGCCAATGGGGTCAACAACTGCTCCAGACAGAATATGTGCACCAACTTCAGTGCCTTTTTCAACGATTGTGACAGAAAGTTCGGGGTTAATCTGTTTGAGACGAATTGCGGCAGAAAGTCCTGCAGGTCCCGCTCCGATAATTACTATGTCAAATTCCATAGTTTCACGTTGATGATGCACAGATGCATTCATAGTTTATAAAGCTTTCTCCAACTCAGGAATAATTTGATGAAGATCTCCTACAAGGGCGTAATCAGCAATTTGCATGATAGGGGCTTCAGCATCTTTGTTAATAGCTACGATAACTTGTGCATCCATTATGCCGGCTAAATGTTGAATTGCACCAGAAATACCGACAGCAATATAGAGTTCGGGAGCAACAACTTTGCCTGTTTGTCCAATTTGCCAATCATTAGGGGCATAGCCTGCGTCCACTGCTGCGCGGCTAGCACCTAAAGCAGCTTCTAGTTTGTTTGCAAGGGGGAGAAGGAGTGTCATAAATTGCTCTTGTGAGCCAAGACCACGTCCGCCTGATATAATAACACGTGCCGAGGTAAGATCAGGGCGATCACTTTTGTTGGTTTCCGCTTTTATGAAAGAAGAAAGGTTTGGATTGGGAGCTGGTGTTATCGTTTTAATGGGAGCAGTGTTATTTTGGAAAGGGGCTGGTGTGAAAGAGGCTGTACGGACTGTAATAACTTTTTGGCGATCATTGGTGCGTACAGTTTCAAGTGCGTTTCCTGCATAGATTGGTCGTTTAAAGGTATCGGGGGCAACAACCGCGATAATGTCTGAGATTTGCATAAGATCAAGAAGAGCAGCCACGCGTGGCATTACATTTTTACCAGTGCTGGTAGATGCAGCCATGATCACATCATAATTATTCGCATATTTGACAATTGTATTTGCCATAGGTTCAGCGAGTTGATGTGCTAAATAATCAGCTTCAGCGATAAGAATTTGCCGTACACCAGCGATCTTGGCAGTGTTTTCGGCAATCGCTTGAACCTTTGTTCCACAAACCAAAATATCAATATCATCACTAATTGCTTGCGCTGCGGTGAGTGCTTTTGCGGTTTCCTCTGTATTTTGTTCGGCCAATAAAAGAATCGCCATAAATTTTTGTCCTTTTATACAGTGTTGTTTTGATCTAGGTTATTGAATATTAAATGCGGTTTGTTTGTTTTAGCGCATTGACAAGTTCTGCTACATTAGCCACTTTGACACCGGATTGGCGGGCTTTGGGCTCTTCAACGCTAAGGACTGTTAAGCGTGCTTTTGTATCTACGCCAAGGTCAGCAAGTGCTTTTTGTTCAATGTGCTTCTTTCTTGCCTTCATAATATTGGGCAGAGTAGTATAACGTGGTTCGTTTAATCGTAGATCAGCAGTCATCACGATGGGGAGGGGTAGACAGAGAGTTTGTGTGCCATTATCTACTTCGCGGATAATAGTTGCATGCCCATTTTCTATTTTTAGATGCGAAGCAAAAGTTGCTTGTCCCCAACCAAGGAGCGCTGCTAACATTTGTCCGGTTTGGTTGCTATCATCATCAATGGCTTGTTTTCCTAAAAAGACCATATTGGGTTTTTCATCATGAACAATGACCTTGAGAATTTTAGCAATTGCTAGGGGTTCAAGTGTTTGCTCTGTTGTTACAAGGAGAGCGCGATCAGCACCCATTGCAAGCCCTGTTCGTAAGGTTTCCTGTGCGGCTTCAGGTCCAATTGAAACAAGAACAACTTCTGAAACTTTCCCAGATTCTTTCTGACGAATTGCTTCTTCCACGGCGATTTCGTCAAAAGGGTTCATAGACATTTTTACGTGAGATAGATCAACGCCCGTGCCATCAAGTTTGACGCGTATCTTGATGTTATAATCAACAACACGTTTGACAGCGACAATTATTTTCATGATGATCCTCTTTGTTTGTATGATCAAAAGTTTATCCTAATAATCATAAGAAACCAAATCATTTAGAACTGAATTTCACTTATAATTGGTTTTCTCATTATATAAGCTTTCTTACATTTATTGGTACTCTTATCGTTGTGTTCAATCTATATTTAGCTTTTTTGTACTTCAATAATTGCCTTCTTCGTTTGAACAAAAAGGTAAAAAATCAGTGTGTGTTATGAGGATATTCTTTCTTTAAGTTCGTATGCCCACTTTATAGAAGTTTTTCTTTATAGAGGTCGTTTATGTAATGGCAAAAAAGTAAAAAAAGCAAAAATGGGGAATGGATTTTTAATTTAAATCTTGAAAGCAGGAAAATCAAAGTTCATTTGTTTAAAGATTTTTGGCAATGTTTTGGAAGTTCTTAAAGCTCTATTTACTAAAATAAAGCATATTTTCCATACATTTGTGCGATTCTTTGCAAAGAATTAATGAGGCGTAGCGTTTGCAATACAGTGAGGGGTAGTGTTTTTGAATACGAAAAGTCATATTATAGAGCAAGTTAAGCATGAAAAACCTTCTTTTTTTGTTGTTGAGCAAAAGGAGAAGATGAGTACGCCTACTGAAGTAACGATGTCGGATATCGCTAAAAAATTGCGCTCTGTTCATGCACAAATGCGGATGAAGCATTCACCTCGTCGTTTGACATTGCAAAGTTCCGTGGAAGAGAGTTTTAAATCTTACTTGGATGATATTAGTCGGGCAATTTTGGCAGAGCATTATATACGTCGCCAAAAAGAAAAAAAGCTGTTTGAGCATTTAGAGCAGATAAAAATGCTTGTTCAGAGTTTGCATAGAGAAAAGAAAAGTCTAGAACAAGCAGCAGTAACACGGCATATGTCTCGTTCAAAATCGTTTGATTCTGTTGTGCAACATCTTGCTCATATGGCATGTGAGGAAAGCCAAGAATGCTCGTCGCCCCAAAAGGTACAAAACTTTTCGGAACAAAATCGCACAACCCCAATCCAAACAAATGTTGAAAATACCTTGCAACAAGGGAATAGAAGCTCTTCACCAAGAGAGAGTATGAAGCCTTCTTCAAAAGAGGCTGAGGAGCTTGTGGGGCAGTCTGCAAGAGAAGAAAGGCGCTCTACTGTTCAAGCATCTGGTCGTTGCACTGAAAATGATCAATATTCTTCCTTGAAAGCAGAGCCTCTGGGAATTTCCTTTTTTTTACGTTATTCTATTAAAAAACTTTTTCTTTGTTTTTTAATCATTGCATTTATGGCAGCGATAACGTTATGCTTTTATGGTTTTTTAAAAGGAGTTCCTTTTTTTAATTTTATGATGTTAGGTTAAGTGATGTGAGGTAGATTGCACATTCGTAATTTTATAAAAACGTGTATGGCATCTAAACTTGTTCTTTTCAACATGAAACAAAGATTATTGAAGAAGGGAGTTAATTAGAGAGAGGCTCTCAAATTATCTAAAAAACTTCAAATTATCTTGAAGGTTCTGTAAGTGAGTATTTATTTACCAATTGCTGAAATGTCGCTCAATATGCTGATCTTGATTGGTATGGGGGTTGTTGCTGGTTTTTTTTCAGGACTTTTTGGAATTGGTGGTGGTTTTCTCATCACGCCTTTATTGATTTTTTATAATATCCCTCCTGCTATTGCTGTTGCAACAGGGGCTAATCAGATGATTGCATCATCTGTAACGGGGGCGATTACACATTTTAGAAGACGTACTCTTGATATAAAACTTGGTATTTTTTTAGTGATTGGAGGGGGGATTGGCTCTTTAATCGGGATTCAGTTTTTTTCTGTTCTGAAAAAATTAGGGCAATTAGATCTCATGATTTCGCTTCTTTATGTGATTCTTCTTGGGAGCGTAGGAAGTTTGATGATTATTGAAAGTTGGCGTGATATGATGCGCCAACGTACAGCACAAAAAGTCAATGTTCGTCTTGCAGGTAGTCATAATTGGATCCATCGCTTGCCGTTAAAGATGCGTTTTCGAACATCAATGATATATGTCAGCATCATTCCAGTTTTAGGAATTGGTCTTATTGTTGGCTTGTTGTCTTCTATTATGGGGATTGGTGGGGGGTTCTTTATGATACCAGCATTGATTTATCTTATGCGTGTCCCGACCCGCGTGGTGATTGGAACTTCACTTTTTCAAATTACATTTGTCTCTTCTTTTACCACAGTTTTACAAAGTGTAAGTAATCAGTCAGTCGATATTGTGTTGGCTTTTTTGTTGATGCTTGGTGGAAGTATTGGTGCACAATATGGAACACGCACTGGACGAAAATTAAAGGCTGAACAATTGCGCATGGCGCTTGCATTTTTGGTGTTGATTGTATGTATGCGTCTTGCTTTTCAATTATTTGTACGCCCTGATAATCTTTTCTCTCTGGATATTCTGATGAGATAAAAATGGGTAGATTATTTTCTTTATGCATCATTGCGGGTTGCTTTTGTATAGTCTCTTCTTCTATGTGGGGGCATGTTGGCACGAAAGCTGCACTCATTGACCAAGTGGATCATGAGACTATCCAAATTATCGTAACAACGAATACTATTACAGTTGATGCACATTTTGATGGCCGTGATCTTTATATTGCTGGTGTTTTGGAAAACATTAATCCGCTACGTGCTCAGCAGAGCCGTTATGATATTGTTGTGAGCTTGGAGGGACAAGCTCGACCTATGATTATGCGAGAAAAGAAACGTAATGCTGGAGTTTGGGTTAATGCAGATTCTCTCACTTTTAAAAATGTTCCTCTCTTTTATTCTATGGTCACAACGCGTGAGATTGATGATATTACTGGCGTTGAAGATTATAAACGTTTGAGGCTAGGATTACCCTATTTATTGCTGCAGACGGATGAACAAGATCAGGAGAAAATACAAATTTTTCGTGATGAACTTATAAAATTGCAAAAAGCCAAAAATCTTTATCATGAGGAAGTAGGGGGTGTCCGTTTTGGTTCCGGTGCACTGTTTACAGCGCATTTCCGTTTGCCGGCAAATATTCCTGTCGGACATTATCAGGCTCGTGCTTATCTTTTTCGCGATGGGGAATTTGTTGATAGTGCGACCACGACTCTTGAAATCGTTAAAGCACATATTGCTTATACAATTTTTCATGCAGCGCACAAGCATAGTTTTATATATGGTATTGTAGCGGTGATTATAGCTGTTAGTACAGGCTTTTTATGTCGTTTGATTTTTCGAAAAGATTAGTAGAAGGAAAACGCTAAGGCATTTATTTTTTATAAAAAATGCGTAGAAAAAGAAAAATAGGCACAACAACAATAGCTCCCATCATGGATATATGGAAGAAGTTTGCAAGAGTTATAAATCCTGTTTCCCAGAGAGATTTAAAAAATTCTATTATTCTTTGCACGAGATTTCGAGGAGTCCACCCAAGAAAATTCATCACGATGCCAACAAGGAATGAAAGGATGAGCAATTTTAAAGCAACACACCTTGATGTTCCTCCAAGAAATGCATGAAGAGAATTAGACAACTTTTTTCTTTTGTTCATTTTAACATACTTTTGTGTATATTGCGCTTTTTTTGCATAACATAATGGTGTCATCACCATAAAGAAGAAATGTTTCTTTTGTTTTTCCTTACTTTTTTTTCGAGTTCACCACCTTGTAATACTGGTGTAACATTTGCACTTGTTTCTGAAACGCGCTCGTGTTCTGTTGGCATTTTTCGAGATATTTTCATAGTATTCCTTTCATTAACTTGATGGATATTCTTTAATTTCTAAGAATTTGCGGGAAAATTTTGATAACATCGCGACGTTCTGCATGATGGTGAAAATTTTTCAGTACGTCGAAGATCCTATAATAGATTTATATATTATGTATAGGGTGTAATTTCAAGACATCCTATTTTAGAGAGACTGTTCATTCGGGTAATAATATGGTTATATAGATATTAAAACTGGATATTTCAATCTGCGTGAATTGAAAAAATAGTAAATTTGTTGTTGAAAAAGCAGATGTAACTAAAGGAAGCAGAATTTAGTGTTTTTGCAAGAGGGGGTTTTTTAAATGTATTGTTGAAGAAAAGTTTGGTTATTAGCTGCGGGTGTATGGGAAAATATAAGGTTCTTCTACGCTACTTATGCTTCAGGTTACACCACATTTGCCTTAAAAGATGGTGAGGCACAGATTTTGAGTTGTTTTTTTGTGTGGAGTTATGGAAAAGCTCAAATTTCCTTCTGAAAAAAGGATGGATGTGGTTATTCTAGGCAGCTTATAACTTATCTAGGATTATTAAAATATCAAATTGTTATGGAGGTTTTTGAACAAACTGGAATTGGCGGTTTGGTGACACTCCTTAGAAAGTCGTAAGAAGAGGTTTGAAGCAGAAATTCTGTTTTACCAAATAAAGAAGAAGCCTTTGCCTTATATGCCCAGAATTATAGGTGTTGTGACATCATCAACAGGCGCTGTCATGTGTGATATCATTCATTGGATATTTAGAACGCTTTCCGTTGCATCTTTTGGTTTGTCCTATACCTTTTCAGGAGGGAAAGAGTGGTTACAAGGTAGCTGCTACTTTTGAAGGTTTTGAATTTTATTTCAAGAGGTGTGGTTTCTAAGCCTGATGTTATTATTTTTGCCTGTCGTTTTTGCGCGGGAAATTTATAGAATAAGCTTTAAAAGGAAAAGTCTATGAACTTGAAAAGGAAAATATTAAAAGGTAGCAGATCTTTTGCTTCTGCTGTTATTGCTTTGGGAATACTGGTGCAACAAGTTGCAGCAAAAACACCTACCGATACCCTCGTGATGGCTTTGAATCTCGATTCAATCGAGACTTTTGATCCTGCGCAAATCAATGAACGTTATGGTAATGAAATTGTTGCCAATATTTGTGATAACTTAATCGATTCCGCTACAGATGATCCAGCTAAAATAGCGCCTTCTTTAGCAAAGAGTTGGGATGTTTCAAATGAGGGCGGTGGTACGGTAATTACTTTTCATTTGCGTGATGGTTTGAAGTTTAATGATGGTCGTTCTGCTGGTGCTCATGATCTTGTTTGGGGGATGAGGCGGATTGTTAAATTGAAGTTGTCTGCAGCGGCAGTATTTAACGAATATGGAATTACAGAACAAAATGTTGATTTTACTCTTCAAGCACCGGATGAAAAAACTGTGGTGATGAAATTTGACAAGCTTTATCCAGCAGAGATAATCCTTGGACATATTCTTACTACTCGTGTTGCTGCTTTGCTTGATCGTGAGACAATTATGAAACACGAACAAGATGGTGATATGGGCAATCGCTATTTGGCAAGTCATGCTGCTTGTGTTGGTCCTTATCAATTAGTGAGCTGGCGCTCTGGAGAAGCAATTTTGTTGCGTGCAAGTTCCAATTATTGGGGAGAGGCAGCAAAATTGAAGCAGATTTTAATTCGTCATATTGCAGAACCTGGAACACAACGTTTGTTGTTGGAAAAACATGATATTGATGTTGCACGTAATTTGATGCCAGAGGATATAGTAGATCTTCAAGCAAAAACGGATATTAAAGTTGAAAGAGTGTTGGCGCCATCTGTGATAATGTGGGGATTTAATACGACAAATCCCATTTTTGCCAATGAAAAGGTGCGTTTGGCAATGCGCTATCTTATCGATTATGAAACTCTTGGAAAGACTCTTCTTAAAGATGTTGGTATTCCACGGGCAAGCTTTATTCCCATTGGCAATCTTGGGGCTTTGGATGAAAAAGAAGGGCAACCCTTTAAGCTTGATCTAAAAAAAGCCAAGCAGCTTTTGACGGAAGCGGGTTATCCGAATGGTTTTGAGGCCAATATTCTTGCCGGAAAATCTCCTTATCCTTTTGCTTTGCCCATTGCTCAGTCTATCCAAGACAATGCAAAAAAAATAGGTGTGCGCTTTAAGATTGAACATTTTGTAGGGACACAGTTGTTTTCAAAACTTTATGCACGGGGTTTTGATACAATTTTTATGGGATGGAATAACGATTCTGCAGATCCTTATACAATGGCTTCACGTCTTGTTTATAATCCTGATAATCGATTTGAGGCTAAAAACACAGGCTATCCTAGTTGGTGCCATGGCTATTTTGATGAAGATATGAATAAGAAGGTAAGGGATGCCCTGTTTCAAAAAGATCCACAGAAACGGGCACAAATGTATGTTGATTTGCAGCGTGATTTTATGCAAAAAGGACCTTATGCTTTTATCTATCAGACATATAGTATTATTACTATGACACCTGATGTAAAAAAATGGGTGTGGAATAGTGCACCACGTATTTTTTATAATGCCATTGAAAAATAAGTATGTCTTAAATGTTGTAACATATAAAAAATACTATCATGATATCTCCGATGTTTTGTATAGGATTTAAAAGTTTTGCAAAATATCGAAGATTATTGATAAAATATATTGATATATTCTCTACAGAGTAACTCCAAGACACTCTTCTTTAGGGATGGGCTGTGCATTTTTGTAAAATGCATGCACACATAGATATTAAGACTTAAGCAGAATTTAGTATTTTTTAGAAAAAGCGGGGGGGCCTTTAAATGTGCTATTGAGAAAAAAATTTTGTTGTATGTAGGTGAATTTGGGGAATATGGGTTTATTGTGGAGCTAATGCTTCAAATCACACCGTCTTTCCTTAAAAAATGATGAGATGCTGGGGATTGTCCTTTGGTGTGAGTTCATGGAAATGCTCAAATTGCTTCGTGAGGAAGGGGAGAAGTGTCTATGGTTAGCAACTGTGCTTATGAGGATCATCAAAATATCAAAGGATGATTGAGGTTTTTAAACCAACCGAAGTTGGTGCTCTAAAGACTCTTTTTAGAAAATCGCAAAAAGAGGTTTGAAGCAGAAGTTCTGTTTGATGAAATAAAGAAGAAGCTTTTGCCTTATATGCCCTGAATTTAGGTGTTGTGATATCATCAACAGGTAGCTATCATGCATGATATCATTCATTGGATATTAGAGCGTTTTCCGTTGCATCTTTTGGTTTGGCCTATATCTTTTCAGGGGGAAAGAATGGTTGGAAGGTAGCTGCTGCTTTTGAAGATTTTGAATTTTACTTCTAAGAGGTGTGGTTTCTAAGCCTGATCTTATTATTTTTGCCTGTCGTTGTTGCATGGGGAATTTATACAATAAACTTTAAAAGGAAAAGCCTATGAAATTGAAAAGAAAAATATTGAAGGGGAGCAGATCTTTTGCTTCTGCTGTTATTGCTTTGGGGATGTTTGTGCAACAAGTTTCAGCAAAAACGCCTGCAGATACTCTCGTGATGGGTTGGAACCTCGATGCAATAAGTACATTTGATCCTGCACAACTTAATGACCGTTATGGAACTGAAATTGTTGTCAATGTTTGTGATAATTTAGTTGAATCAGCTAAAGATGATGCAACTAAAATGGTTCCTTCTTTGGCAAAGAGTTGGGATGTTTTAAGTGACGACCAGAGCACGGTGATTACTTTTCATTTGCGTGATGGTTTGAAGTTCAACGATGGTCGTTCTGCTGGTGCTCATGATCTTGTTTGGGGCATGAGGCGGGTTGTTAAACTGAAGATGTCCAATGCGGCGACATTTAATGAATATGGTATCACAGAACAGAATGTTGACGAAGCTTTTCAAGCACCGGATGAACAAACCGTGGTGATGAAATTTGATAAACCTTATCCAGCAGAACTTATTCTTAGCAATATTTCTACTAATCGTACTGTTGCTTTGCTGGATCGTGAGACACTCATAAAACACGAACAAGATGGCGATATGGGAAACCGGTATTTGGCCAGCCATTCTGCTTGTGTTGGTCCTTATCAGATAAGTAGCTGGCGTCCTGGAGAAGCTCTTTTGTTGCATGCAAGCTCCAATTATTGGGGGGAGGTGCCTAAATTGAAGAAGATTTTAATTCTCCATGTCGCGGAGCCTGGAACACAACGTTTATTGTTGCAAAAACACGATATCGATGTTGCACGTAATTTGATGCCAGAGGATGTAGCAGATCTCCAAGCAACAACAGATATTAAAGTTGAAAGAGTGTTGGCGCCTTCCATGATCATATGGGGCTTTAATGCGACAAATCCAATTTTTGCCAATGAAAAGGTGCGTTTGGCGATGCGCTATCTTATTGATTATGAAGGACTCGGGAAGACCCTTCTTAAAGATATTGGTGTTCCACGTGCAAGTTTTATTCCTCTTGGTAATTTGGGAGCTTTGGATGAAAAAGAAGGACAGCCCTTTAAACTTGATCTTCAAAAAGCAAAGCAGCTTTTAACGGAGGCAGGATATCCGGATGGTTTTGAGGCCAAGATTTTTGCAGGTGCATCTCCTTATCCTTTTGCTTTGCCTATTGCTCAGTCTCTTCAAGACAATGCAAAAAAGATTGGGGTGCGTTTTAAAATTGAACGTTTTGTAGGTACGCAGTTATTTTCAAAATTTTATGCACGGGGTTTTGATACGATTTTTTTCGGATGGAATAATGGCTCTGGTGATCCCCATACCATGGCTTCACGTCTTATTTACAATCCTGATAATCGGTATGAGGCAAAAAATACAGGTTATGCTAGTTGGTGCCATGGATATTTTGATAAAACTATGAATCAAAAGGTTCAGGATGCGTTGTTTGAAAAAGATCCACAAAGACGGGCGCAAATGTATGCTGATTTGCAGCGTGAATTTATGCAGAAAGGACCCTATGCTTTTATTTATCAGACATATAATATTGTTGCTATGACACCTGATGTCAAAAAATGGGTTTGGAATAGCGCACCACATATTTTTTATAGTGCAATTGAAAAATAAGAGGGTATAGAGAGTATTAAGTTTATAAAATACAAAAAAGTATGATTATGATGTTTTCAACGTTTTGTATGTCGTTTAAAAACTTTGCAATGCGTTGAAGCATATCGGTGCTGGGTTGAAATGTTGTGTACAGAGTATAATTTCAAGATCTTCTCTTTGAGAGAAGCATTTCATTCTCTTTAAAGGTGTGTTTGTGTGAGTGTTAAGATTGGATATCGCAACTTCTGTGAATTGAAAAATGGTAAATTTGTTTGGTGAAAAAACAAGTGCAACGAATGCAGCAGAATTTACTGTTTCCGAAATAGCAGGGGCTTTAAAGCGCGTTGTTGAAGAAAAGTTTGGTTATGTTCGGGTGCGGGGAGAGATATCAGGTTATCGCGGGGCTCATGCTTCTGGGCATGCTTACTTTGCCTTAAAAGATGATAAGGCGCGATTGGAAGCTGTTATTTGGCGTGGCATTATGGAAAAGCTCAAATTTCCTCCCGAAGAAGGGATGGAAGTGGTCGTTGTCGGCAAACTAACAACTTATCTGGGGTCATCAAAATATCAAATTGTCATTGAAGCGCTTGAGCCAACAGGGGTTGGCGCTTTGATGACACTTCTAGAAAAGCGCAAGAAAAAGCTTGCAAATGAAGGTTTATTTGATGAATCTAAGAAAAAAACCTTGCCTTATATGCCGCGAATTATAGGCGTTGTGACATCACCAACAGGCGCTGTTATTCGTGATATTATTCATCGTATATCAGATCGTTTTCCATTGCATATTTTGGTTTGGCCCGTTCGTGTTCAGGGGGAAACAAGTGGTCAGGAAGTGGCTGCTGCTGTTGAAGGTTTTAATGCTCTTCCTTTAGGAGGGCTTGTTCCCAAACCTGATCTTATTATTGTTGCGCGGGGAGGGGGAAGTTTAGAAGATTTATGGGGATTTAATGACGAAGCTGTTGTTCGTGCTGTTTATGCGTCTGCTCTTCCGGTTATTTCTGCTGTTGGGCATGAAACGGATTGGACTTTGATTGATTATGTTGCTGATTGGCGCGCTCCAACTCCCACAGGAGCGGCAGAGAAGGCTGTTCCTGTTAAGCTTGATCTCGAAGTGTATGTGGCATCTCTTGGTGCTCGTTTACGCAAGGGATTGGTGCGTTATTTTGATTTTCATCAACAAAAATTGCGTGCTATTATACGAGGGCTTCCGACTGTCGATCAACTTTTTGCTCTACCACGACGTGGTTTTGATGAAATTTCAAGTCGATTGCTGCGTGCTTTTTATGTGAGCTGCGATAAAAAACATTTTTCTTTTCGTGCGCTTGCCATACGTTTTTCACCGCGTTTACTGGATACTGAAAAAGCGCAACGTAATACAAAGGATTATACTGTACGCCTTCATCGTGCGTTTGTGCACAATGTGGAAAAACAACGCGCTCAGTTAGAGGTCGCGTTTAGGCTTTTAAAAAGCACTTCGTATCAGAATATTTTAGAACGTGGTTTTGTTTTGGCTTTGGGGCAGGATCATAAGCCCATTAAACGGTTGGTGCAGTTTCCTGAAACGGGGCAAATAAATTTACGTTTTTTTGATGGTGAAATTAGTCTTTCAACGCGTGATCATGTTCTCAATCGCTCTTTAAAATCTAAACGGATCAAGTCGATGCAAGATGATCAAGGAACGCTCTTTTAATATAATAAATGTGGTGCTCGAGGAAGGGCTTCTTATGGGGGCGGATGGAAAAATTCGTTGTTCATGGGCAGGTACGAATCCACTTTATTGTGCTTATCATGATAATGAATGGGGAAAACCTGTTTTTGAAGATCGCCATTTGTTTGAAAAAATTTGTCTTGAAGGTTTTCAAGCAGGGCTTTCTTGGCTTACAATTTTAAAAAAAATCTCTTCTTTCCGGAATGCGTTTGATCATTTTGATTTTGAAAAAATTATGCATTATGATGAAGTAAGGGTGCAAATGTTGATGCAGAATAAAGGTATTGTTCGTCATCAAGGAAAAATTCAATCGGTGCTTAATAATGCATTTAGAGCGCAGGAAATTATAACAGAGTGGGGGAGTTTGTCCCGCTATTTTTGGTCGTTTCAACCACCACAATCAGAGCGTTATGAAAAAATAGATTTTCAAACATTGTTGGCTAATCCCATAACACCTGCTTCTCTTCGTCTTTCGAAGGACTTGAAGAAACGTGGTTGGACATTTGTTGGTCCTACAATTTGTTATGCTTTTATGCAGTCCGTTGGGATTGTCAATGATCATCTTGAAGGATGTTTTTGTCGATAAGTTTACACTTTCCTCCTTTCCTAGAGAGGATGTTATTCTATGGGACAATAAAAGAACATGGAAAGGTCTTTTGATCGTTTAATATGTTTGTTGTCCTTGAATTATTGGCTCTGGGCATGATGGTGTAGTGTAGAGCGTATTTTAATAGATACAGCAATGTAGTTCATAAAAGGTAAGGAGAAATCAGTTAGAAATTTTCAGAAATAGTTTCTAAATTTTTTTTATTTTTGAAATCATTATGCGTGCAATTTATATCATTGATTTTGATTTAGTGTCTTTCTATTGTTATTTATATAGTAGTTATCATAAGGTAAATGGCGAGTATTTTATTCATGGTTGTCAATGAAAGCCTAGTCCTTTTTAGTTTTTTCAGTGTGGAATTGTTATTACGTTGTTCTATTTCTGAAACTTAATGAAATATATTTGTTAAATTTTTTGTTGAGTGTATAACGATCGGTATATTTTTGGGGGTGCTGATACGGCAACCATCACCAAATGGAAAAACGCCATTACTGCTGCTTTTGACTTTTCTGAACATTGGCAAAAATTCAAACAGGGTCTCGGGTTTTTTGCCCAATGGTTTGGCAATGTATGGGAGGGCTTCAAGCACAGTATCACTAACTTTTGGGGCTGGTTGGGAAGCTTTTTTGCCCGCGAAACGCTCTCTGATGATGCCAAAGCCGGTATGGAACAAGCAGGGGAGGATTTGGCCAATTGGATTGTCGATGGCTTTATGGCACCCATCACAAAGTTGAGTGATTTTTTTAAATCTTTGCCAAGCCGCATCAGAGAATGGATTGGCAGCGTTGATTTATCCGACCTGTTTCATTTACCCAGT
>NZ_LR736308.1:15913-28477 GCF_902652675.1 Bartonella refiksaydamii | reverse complement strand
GCCTGATGCTAGCAATGCGCGTCAAGCGTTGTTTCCAGAAACAGCAACCGTGCTTAACAATCCTACAGGTACAGCACCAGGGTTTTATCTCTCTTGTTTTGAAAGTACGCTTGTTGTTTTGCCTGGTCCACCATCACAGGCTCTTGCGCTTTTAGAGAATTATTTAGAACATGCTGAGAAGAAGTATTCTCTTGTATCGCGTGCTCAATATGCGTGGACTTTGATTGGAATTGATGAAAGTACAATTGCGCATTGGGTTGACTGTCATCTCGAAAATGAGCCATTTGAACGGCATTTTTTATGGAAAAGCCCTTATGTTCTGGTGCAATTGGTTGGTCAATCATCAGCGCCTTTGGCACAGCATTTAATCGAAGAATTTGAAAATCATTTTCACCCATATTTGGTTGGTGCAGAAATTACCACTGCGCGTGAACAATTAGCGATGTATGTTGAAGTTCATTGGTTGGCAAATGATCCGCTGCTTTTAAAATATTTTCAGTCAACAGAAAAAAGTGCGAAAAGTATTCCACAGCTTGAGGTTGAGGTGAGCTTATCGCCTTCTTTGGAGATATTAGAAAACCAAGAAGAAAGCCTTGGACATGCTACAATGACTGTACGGATAAAAGGCTATGGTGATGAGCGTGTTACTTTTCCCTATACACGTCCGCTTTTAAGTGTGGTTTTACAGGAATACGCAGCTTGGTTAGTTTTAAAAAGATATTTGCAAACGGAGAAACGCAAATGATACTCTTTAGAAACGTAAAAATATTCTCCACATCATTTTTTATTGTTTAGGTTAAATATAGCACCATTTTGATGTTCTAGGTCTTTGTGTTTACTAGCACTTTCTTTGACACAAAATAACAGCTAAGCTGTATAAATAACGGTCAAATATTTTATTCGAAACACTTCTACAGAAAAATGCGGATATTATTGTTCAGGTTCTGCTCGAGATATTGCTGAAATTAGGGCTCTAAATTACCCTCTTTTTACAACAAATATTTGTATGGTTTCTGGTAAAAACCGTACACGCATACGAGCTGTGCAAGTACCTTTAATGATTGAAGGAATAAAAATTATGCCAGGAGATTGGGTTTTTGCTGATGACAATGGTGTTCTCATTCTTCCTAAATCAAAGTTATCTGAGATCATTCATCGTGCTGAAAATGTTGATAAAACCGAAGTGCGTATTTTGGCTGCGCTTAAGGAAGGAAAACGGCTTGAAAATATACGGCTTCAAGAAGGCTATGAAACTCCTTGGAAAGAAAAATTATGAGTGAGTGTTTCATACAGTTCTGGCGTAAGAAGTTAAAATTTCTAGATATCCATTATCACGCACGTCCAGATTTATTTGACAGAACATATTCAACTTATGAAGCTGCACAAATCTATGCCAAACATAAAGGTGGAGTTATTTTAAAAAATCACTTAGGTAGTACAGCTGCACTTGCCACAGCATTACAAGATCAAAATTTACCTGTTTTTGGTTCTATTGTTCTTAATTATGCCTCAGGTGGTTTAAGCTTACTGTCAGTTAAGCACGCTTTAGCGCACTATCAATTTGATTCAAAGCCTAAATTACTTGTACATTTACCCACCATTGTACCAACACATCATCGTAGTCGGCTCAAACGAAATTTTTCTAATGATTATGCTGCTTTTCTTGCTCAGCAGCCAACAGCTATCACCTGTGAAAAAGGACATCTAAGATCAGAAATTTATGAACTCATAACTTTTGCTGCTGACAATGAGATTGTTCTCTCTTCTGGACACGCCTCTAAAGATGCAACTCTACGTTTGGTAGATGCTGTAGCGAAAAAAGGCAACTGTAGACTCCTCTTAAATCAACCAGCTAACCCGATGACAGGTTTTTCTGCGGCACAATTACAAGCGTTGGGAAAACATGATTGGCTTTATATAGAACAATGCGCTTTAACTTTTTATCTGGGATATCAAACAAAAGAGGACATGCTTTCTGTATTATCTAAAGTTAATAATGTAATTTATAGTTCAGATCTCGGACAACTGGGAGGAACTGATATTCCATCATGGCTCCAAGACAGTGCAAACTGGTTTCAGGAAGCAAACCTTTCCCTCCCTCAAGTGCAAACAATAACGCTTGATAATCCTTTAAAAATGTTGTCACCAACTAGTTAATCATAAAGTCTACATCTCACAATATTTTATATAAAAGTCATAATACACCTTAAAGACATTCAAAGAACTTTTACCTCTTTCTATAATATACAGATCTGCAAAGCGTACAAGCACATGTCATATAAGATATAGAACACGAAAAAAAATTGAGTATAAAGTAATCTGAAGAAATTATCCAAAAAGGGTTTGCTCTTAAAGAAAGATACCACCAAAGAATAAGTCATTCATAAGAATCTATCTCTAAAGAAATACCTCAAAGAAAACATCGAAAAAGCCCCCCAAAGTCCCTCCCAAAAGATAACGCACGAACGGGATTAAACTGTGATGCGTTGAATTGTAGCGCCACAGCGGGCTAATTTTTCCTCCAACCTCTCAAAGCCGCGATCAAGATGGTACACGCGGTTGACGATGGTTTCTCCCTTTGCCGCCAAAGCAGCAATAACAAGAGAGACGGAAGCACGTAAATCCGTAGCCATGACTGGTGCTCCTTGCAGATTGTCTGTACCAAAGATGGTTGCTGTCTGCCCATTGAGTTTTATCTGAGCACCCAAGCGGGTAAGTTCCTGAACATGCATAAAGCGATTTTCGAAAACCGTCTCAGTAATCCGCGCAATTCCCTGCGCTCGTGTCATCAGTGCCATGAATTGCGCTTGGAGATCAGTTGGAAAAGCAGGATAAGGACCTGTTTTGATATCTACAGGCATTATTTTTGTTTTTTGTGGATTTCGTTTAACCTGAATTCCTTGAGGTTCTATTTGAATATCGAGTCCAGTCTTTTGAAGAACCTTGAGCACTTTCGTCAAATGACTGGGGTTTGCATTTTTGAGAAACACATCGCCGCCTGTCATAGCAACAGCCATTGCGTAGGTTCCCGCCTCGATTCGATCAGCAATGACACGTATTTTAGCACCATTGAGTTTTTTTACCCCCTCGATAGTGAGAGTTGTTGTTCCTTCACCGATTATTTTTGCCCCCATAGCGTTGAGGGTTCGAATAAGATTTGCAACTTCTGGTTCACAAGCAACATTATCAAGAATGGTTGTTCCCTTCGCCATGGTTGCAGCCATAAGCATAACATGTGTTCCCCCGACAGTGACGTTAGGAAAATGGTAATGCGCACCTTTTAATCCTTTTGAAGCTTTAGCGCGGACATATCCATTTTCGATAGAAATATTGGCTCCTAAAGTTTTGAGCCCCTCAAGGATAAAATCGACAGGTCTTGTTCCGATAGCGCATCCTCCAGGCAACGAAACAGTTGCCTCACCACAGCGCGCAAGTAAGGGTCCTATCACCCAAAAGCTTGCTCGCATTTTTTTCACCAGTTCGTAGGATGCACGTGTTGTAGCTATTTTTTGCGCGGTAAAATGGATGGTTCTTGAGTATACACAATCGTGATGAGCTTCCTGTCCGTCGACAGCATATCCAACACCATGATTATTGAGAATACGAATAAGCAATTCAACATCAGCAAGATGGGGAATATTTTCTAAAGTAAGAGTCTCTTCAGTGAGCAGTGACGCAATCATCAGAGGCAATGCGGCATTTTTTGCCCCTGAGATAGGAATAGTCCCTGTAAGTTTTTTCCCACCAATAATTTGAATAGAATCCATAGTGTTTTCCCTCTTTCCCTTTGTATTTCCCTTTCCAAAGGTTTTACCCCCTTGAGAAGTTATCTTGAGAAGTTATCTTGAGAAGTTATCTCGAGAAGTTACTTTGTTATGGTTTCAAAACGAATCTCAAATAGTAACGAACTCCAAATGCTATAACGAACTATTGAGAGATTTGGTTGCAAAATGCTGTAAGAAACATTTTTTAAAGCTCTGTTTGCGCTTTTTTTCGACTTTGCTCTTTTCGGCGTTTCAGATTTTGACGTAATTGTTCAGCCAGCCTTTCTTGGCGCCGTTTTGCTTTTTCATCTTTGTGATTAAATTTTTCTTGCTTTTGTTTTTGATGCATTTCTGTCATTGCGCAACCTTTTGAACAGTGTTGAGCCTCTTCAAGCAACTCATAGCTTTTGTATAAGGAGTGTATGTCATGACACAAGAAGGGTTTTCTTTCAAGAATACATAAATGCTCTCTTGCCTATTTTATGACAATATGGCACAAGACAGCGCACAGATTGAAAAGGGCTGCGGTAGCTCAGTGGTAGAGCACTCCCTTGGTAAGGGAGAGGTCGAGAGTTCAATCCTCTCTCGCAGCACCATTTGCACAGCGCATCTTCATAGCCTCTCACAACGTATTCAAGGCTTCCCTATCATACTCTTAATACTCTTGCACTCTCGCTTATTTCTCAGAATGATCCTTACATAACTTTTCCAACATCCCTTAACAATTGTTGGCAATGGCATAACATGCATCTTCTTAACTATTCTAAAACATCTGCACATTCTTATTTTTTCTCTCATTTACCCATTAAAATACTGTTCTCAGTTTACGGGCTTATCAGTTCCACTGCTGCTGCAAAAAGCCTCCTAGGCTCTACAAAACCAAAACTACAAAATTATAAACAAAATCACACCAATACTCTCCAACATCTCATCGCTTTTCCACACAAAGCGGCTAAAAATATTCTCACAGCCCTCTTACCCCCCTTGTTCAATAGTTTTACATTTCTAACGCTGGACAGATCCCGATTTTCTCCGCCTTATTACAGCTCTCTCCTTAAACCTAGAGCGTGTCTTTTCCCCCACTTTTGTCCCACCCCCCCCACCTATACGCGCCTTACTTGCATTCTCCCCTCTTTCATCCCCCTCTCGTATAATTTTTATTCTCACACCAAACCCTGTATCGGTACACTTAATTTTCTGTACCATAATCTCCAAAGCCTCATTAAAACGGCTAATTTCACTTTCAAGTTTTCGAATATAAACTTCATCACGATAAGCACGCTTAATCAAAGGTGGCATATCAGGCCAATAGAGCATCAAATCTATCCATTCACGTTGAGCAATCCATAATCCTCCCTGACATTGTGCTTTATGTTCTGCTGGAAAACTCTTTTGGTAGAAATGAGGGATTAAAATTTCAGGTTTTTTGGTTTTAATTTCCAACAATCCGTTTTTTCCAACAAAAGCATCGGGGGAAAAGCCTTTCATACGATCATCGGCTAGAACAAACCCTATACATTCAGGCTGTGTGTGTGTAAGTGTACCATAAAGTCTGCGCGCACTTGGTTCTAATTCTGTTCCGCGTCGCATAGAAAGCGTTGCCCCCTCATCGACGGTTTTTCCCGTGATTCTTTCTCCAGCAAGTTTCATCAGAACACTATGATATCTTGAAGTTTTCTGCCCCTGTTTTTTTTGTGCTATAACCATTTCAAACAAAGAAGCCGTAATCAAGCCATTGCGCGCTTGCTTCCATTCAGCTGTTCCCTGAATACAATCGATAATGATTGGCATAATATTTCCCCCATTCTATTTTTCTTTACCGTTGAGGCAACTTTTTTTAAACTTGATATTCAAATCACCCCCTCTCATATTTTGAAACATCCACTATAGAACACTTACCCATTAGCTTACCTCCCTCATGCTTCTTTTTTGGACTCCTCCTCCCCCCCAACACGTCTCTCCCACACCTCTCCCCTAAACGCGCCCCAACCTACCTCTAAAACCTCCCCTCTCCCCCATGATCTTTGCCCGCTCCTCCAAACCAACACCTCCCCCAAAAGCTAAGGTAAATATCTGAAATCTACCCCCCTCTCACCACCAGCGAAAAAAGCTTTAAAGCCACCTCCTCTTTGTCAAAGGCTAAAATACCTTCCCAATGAAGTAACCTCTTCATGCATTGTCTCAAAAATCTCTTCAATCATGCACAGACACGACGCAAAAATCATCTCGAAGATATTCTTCAGACAAATTTTTCGCGACACACTCTGCATCTTCTCGTGTAATGAAAAGGATTGCGTTGTGTTTTTGTGGTTCGAGTCTGATGGTATTTTTGGTATTTCCAGCGTAGTAAAGTGGAATTCCCTGATAAAAAGTCTTGAGATAACTTGCCATAACTTTTCACCACCAGTAATCAGTCAAGACATCACATGGGCGCAAACGATGCTGTTTTTCGTAAGAGCCATAGAGATTATCTTCATAATCGCGCGCGACTTTATCCTCTAAACAAGCATGGTAAGCATCACTATTCAGAATAAATGGCTGGAGTTGCGTATTTTGTTCGTCAATTTCATGATTTGCGACGTAAAAATCAGCGAGTTGTTCACTCACATCCTCTGCATGAAGTGTGATAAGATCGAGGCGCAAGAGTCTGTGAACAGTTTGGTATTCTTCAATAAGTTCGAATACTTCTTCAATTTGGTCGAGTGGTCCCTCATAGGCATCACTCTTTTCTTCTTCACAAATAAATATGAGGATTTCATCCTCTTTAACGAATGGAATATTTTTCATAATTCCCCCCTTTTCGATAGTTGATAAAACACAGCTTTGTCTTGACAAGGCCGAATATACCGTTAGTCTTATATCCTCTATGGGAGATATGTCAAATATTTTATCCTCAATAAAAGATATATTTTTAGTCTTTATGACGTTCAAACGGCACAGATGAATAAAAGCTTGCCATTATTTTATTCACCCTATGCCTTTGTGTTGTTCTCTATTTGTTCTTACTCAACGCAATCACAAACAGACAGGAGAGCTAAAATGAGTGATTTAGAACTAATAAAATACTGGAGCACTCTTGATTCAAAAACACAAAAAGAGATTATTTTGATGCTTCGCCAATTGGTCGCCGCAAAAGAGTCAGAATTGCCTGTCTTTCCTCAGGAGAAAGATTTGAAATAAGTTCAATAAATTCTTTATCTTCAGAACTAGCACCTTCTCCATAAAGGATATAATTCATACTGATATTAATTTCATGACAAATCCGCGCAAGTGACTCAATTGTTGGCTCTTTCCCTTCAGAGAGAATGGAGTGGAGGTACCCTGCTCCTTTTCCTGCTGCAAGAGAAATAGATCGCTTTGACCGTCCACTTTTTTCAAATGCTGCTTTCAATCTTTGACGCCAACCATCAATATTCATAGTTTCACCATATAGCGCATCTTTAAAAAAAGACACGTCCTTTTGCAAAATGGACTTGCTTTATCCTCTAAAAAGGATAAAATTAAGTAAACAAATTTTACTTTTTTGAGGAGGTCCAAGCGTATTTTCGAATCACAAAAGCAATTCACCACCCCAAAGAATGCAAAAAGGGCTCCCGAAAGCCCCCCCCCAAAAAGACCATAGGTTTAGAAGTATTGTCTTATTTATCCTTTGCTATCTACATAATCTCAAACTGTAAAGTTGCACGCACTTAAAGCACGTCCAATCATTGATTAAACTTCAAAGAAATACCTAAAACGCCATCAATTAACAAAATAAACCGCAACGAAATTGAACAACTTTGACTCAAGCGTTCCAACTTCAATCAAATGTCAATGCATACATAAAAGACGCTGTTCTCGGTTTTATTGTGAAGAGAAATATAAAAAAGAAGAAAGTAGATTGAAACATGAAATACGCCAATCAACAAGAAACTCCTTACTATGAATCATCTAGGCTTCCTTATGTTTGTTGGTATCAGAATGATTTTCTAGGGGGGGTTCGCGGAATGCGCGCACACGAAATCGGAATCTATACGATTCTTCTCAACGAAATGTACGCCCGCGGTCGTCCTTTAGAGTTATCGGTAAAACGTTTAGCGCGTCTTTGCGGTTGTGACAAGCGAACTTTTACGAATGCTTTAGAAATGCTAATAGAAGAAGGAAAAATTTTAAATTTAGCGGGTGGTTTATGGAATAAGCGGTGTGAAAATGTATTTCAAGAGCGAGCAAAATTGCTTGAACAAAAATCCTTTGCGGGGCGTTCTTCGGCAAAAAAACGTAAAGAAATCAATGCTGAGATTCAACAACTGCGCAACGAGAGTGCAAGAGATGATGAACAAAACTCAGAAGCTCAGAAAGGAGAAGAAAAGGAAACACCTAACGGTGTTTTAGAAAAGAACTTTTTTTCTTTTCCTACAGCAAAGCAGGAGAAAATATCTGCGCACCCCTCTTCTCCACTCCCATCTACAAAACCTTCTCCACTCCCGCCATCACAACAAGATGTCACAGAAAACCCTCCTGATGCTAACGAAGGTGGAGAGTCATCACACAACTCTAGTAAGAAGACTAAGAGCCTTCTTACCACATCAGCAAACACACAAAACGCCACCGATTCACCCTCACTTTCGCTCCCAATGGCAAACATCGAAAATCCTGCCATCTTGCAGGTAAGCACAAAAAACACCCCCGAGACACACAGCAAAACCAAGAGCCGCAAGACAATATCCCAAGGAGCAATCCCTAAAGGGCACCGTCTTCCAAGCGATTGGCAAGCAGATATCAATGCGGCGGTTTTAGAAGGTTTGAGTGAAGAGCAAGCCCGTTGGCAAGAAAAGAAATTTCGTGATTATTGGCATGCCAAAAGTGGCAAAGAAGCGCTTAAAGTCGATTGGCAAGCCACATGGCGCAACTGGTTTCGCCGAGAAATTGAGCGAATAAAGGAACAGCAGGAAAAACTTGCGATTTTTTCCTCTCATCCCTCTCTCACACCACGCAGCAGCAACGACGAAGCCCTCTACCGCAGTCTTATCAACTACCGTATATCTTAACATGAGCACAATTTTTGAGATCAAACAAAAGCTTATCTCCCAAGCGGGGACGATAGCAGAAATGCTGCTTCCACAAGGGCACAGACGGGGCAATAACTGGATTGTAGGCAATACACGTGGTGAAGCTGGTCAAAGTTTATCGGTATGCTTGAGAGGAGAAAAAGCAGGACTTTGGTATGATTTTGCAGAAGGCAAAGGAGGAGATCTTTTAGACCTATGGTGTGCAGTCAAAAGTATCAGCCTTTCTCAAGCACTAGAAGAAGCCCGCGCTACCCTCAATCTTACGCGTCCCAAACCCTTTATGGCCCCTCATCATTCCTATCGACGCCCTCCCCTTCCCAAAAGTAACACGCCACAGAATTTAGTAAAAACTTATCTCCACAAAGAACGCCGCATCCCCCTTGAGATTTTAAAGCGCTACCGCATAGGAGAGGATGGCGAAAAAATCATCTTTCCCTTTTATAAGCCCGACGGCACCCTTGCCCTCGTAAAAGAACGGTTAGCGCAAGCGGGAGCAAAACCAAAACCAACAGCAGCACAATGTGAACCGATTTTGTTCGGTTGGCAAGCTTTTTACTCCACAAACCACACATCCACCACCACCAACCACACATCCACAACAACCAACCACACATCCACCACCACCAACCACGCTTTTTCTTCAACAAACCGTACAATTGTCATCACAGAAGGAGAAATTGATGCACTTTCTTTAGCCGCCTACGGATATCCAACCCTTTCCGTACCGTTTGGAGGAGGGGGTGGGGGCAAACACAACTGGATTGAAAATGAATTTGATCATTTAGAACCTTTTGAAACCATTTTTTTAGCCACTGATATGGACAAACCCGGTGAAGAAGCAGCATGTGAAATTGCTAGCAGGCTTGGCCGTCACCGCTGCTACCGTGTACGCTTACCCCGTAAGGATGCAAATGACTGTTTAACCGCAGGAATTGATGCGGACACCATAAAAGCAGCCTTTTTGTCAGCAAAAAGCTTTGCACCAGAAGGATTACGACGTGCCTCAGATTATAAAGATCAAGTCATAGGGCTATTTTGGCCAGAACCTGAACAGCATCTTGGCTACACGGTTCCCTATCCTAAACTCCACGGCAAACTTTATTTTCGTCCAGCGGAATTAACGCTATGGAGCGGCGCGAGCGGTGCTGGAAAAAGCCAACTGTTATCAGACTGTATTCCCCATTGGATCTCTCAAAAGAGCCGCCTTTGTTTAGCCTCACTAGAAATGAAAGGAGAACAATCGCTGCGCCGTTTAACAAAACAAACGGGAGGCTTAGAACAACCCACAAGAGAGATGATTGAGCGGATACTCCATTTTTTAGATGATGGACTGATTCTTTATGAACATGTGGGAAAATCAAGCGTGGACACATTGCTAGATGTCTTTGACTATTGCCGTGCACGCTATGGCTGCGATCAATTTATTATCGACAGTCTCATGCGGCTTGGCATCTCCTCGGATGACTATACCGGACAAGAACAAGCGGTTTATAAAATGGTTGATTGGGCTGTTTTAAACGCAGTGCACATTCATCTTGTTGCCCATGCACGCAAAGGCGGTTTAGATAAGGATATCCCAAGTACAGAAGATATTAAAGGTGCCTCAGAAATTGGTGCCAATGCCTTTAACATCATCACCATTTGGCGCAATCGCTCATTAGAAGATAAAATTTTTACCGCATCCCTCAAGCAAGAAAAATCAGAGTTAGCCAAACGCCCAGGCGTAATTATGAATATCGCCAAGCAACGTTCCGGTGATTTTGAAGGCAAAATTGGTCTCTGGTTTGACCCACAAACCTATCGCTATCGCTGTTCCTCTGAACGCCCATTAACGCCACGGCGTTATTTGGAACGCCCAATCCAAAACGCTTCCCCTACCACACGAGCACACCTTATTCCCTCATAAATAAGAGGAATGATAAATCCCAAAATAAAGAAAAACACCTACCTATTCGAAAATCAAAGCTATTCCACACCAAGACTCTGCGCTCCCCCATAAACAAAACGAGAAACAAGGCTAAGAATGAAACCAAACCCCACCCACTTCCAAAACCTCCCCCGCGTAACCACCAACCGCCTCATTCCCCTATAAATCAAAGCAAAGACAAGTCCCACAACACAGAAAAACGCCAACCACTGCAAAAACACACCCCACGTAACAGTCATATTCCCCACCACCTTCAAAAAAAACAAACCACACGAACACTCCCATTCCCAATTCTGCACTCAAGAAAACATCCAGAAAAGCTTACCCCCTCAACCGCCTAGACCAACTTACATCCGATTTTTTGAACAAAGAACAAAATGACAATTTTTTAAAGGAGAAGAAATGACATGAGCCACAAAGATAAAGAGAAACAACACATTGGGCACTTAAAAACGCAAGAAATCCCTATTGAAACGAGCAATCCTTATTTTCAGTCTCACCATTCAGAAAGTTCCAGCAACCCGCGCACCGTTAAAGCCATTGCCAATGCACAAAGCCGTCCCATCGCACTTTTATACGCAAAAGGGCATATCAGCAAAGCGCAATATAAAGCAGCAGAACGCTTTTATGTTTACTGGCGTCAAAGTCAGGCAGATCTCCATATGAGTCCTGACTACACGCGGGAAAAAGTTGAGAACAGCCAAGGTTACACACACCCCATTGAACGTCAAATAGAAGCATCCAACCATTTAAAAACTATCAAGATTCACCTCGGTGTTCTTGGCTATTCACTTGTAGAAAAGGTTGTTGGTTATGGTCAAGCAATCAAAGAGTTAAGCACCTCAAAACGCAAACAAAACTCCCTCGCGGATCACTTACGAGATTGTTTAGACTTGCTAGCATTTCATTGGGGCTATGCAAACCGTAGGGACTCTTAATAATCCCTCACTTCCCATAGCAAGACAGCGGATTTTGTCATCACACAACCTCCCAAATAACAAACGAAACATTGCAAAACACTCTTACTAAAGATATGCGATAAAAATGGGGAGACACTCATACAACAGATTTAAAGAGCAGCAACCTGTAACCAATTTCACGGTCCCCCTTTCCCAGCTATATTTTACAAGAAATCACCTTACAACAACCATCATCAAGCAACACCCCAGCGGCCATGCCCTAACCAGCAACCGCTCCATACAGAATCCCCAACAGAGAATCACCTTCTAAAGGCAGCCCTTCCACCAACAAGCACTTCATCGAAAATTATTCTCGACCAGCCCACCGAAAATCAACCTCAACGACGTTTTTCCACTCTTATAAAAGTTTGCAATTTCTTTCAGACCTTCATCCATAGTCCCGTATCTGTTCAGCTCACCATCCATTGAGGATATAGAATCACTCCCAGCATTTTCCACATACACAAACAGATTCGCAGAAATATAATTCTGTCAAAATGGAATTTTAATAAAAAATAAAAGCATCATTTTGTAACAAATACATATGTTAAATAACCCTATAAAATGTTTTTATAGGGTGTATTTTAAATAAAAAAAGAAACAACCACACAACAATACACAACTATCCCACTTAACTGTAGATTTTTTAGTTTTTTTGCTCTTATACCGACTTGCTGCTTTAAATCATTTCAAATATTAAGGATACAAAATAAATATCCATAAAAGATACGATAACCAATCAGTATAAGATACCCAAAAAACACATCTCTTTGGCTATCCCTCTTTTTATGGAATATATCTAACCCTCACGGGATGCACCCCACCTCGCAGAGTGCATCCCGACCCTCACGGGATGCACCCCACCT
>NZ_LR736308.1:0-15816 GCF_902652675.1 Bartonella refiksaydamii | reverse complement strand
GGATGCACCCCACCTCGCAGAGTGCATCCCGACCCTCACGGGATGCACCCCACCTCTCACAGGATATTCCTAACTCTCAAAGATGCTTTGCTTTTTTGAGTCCGTTCATGGCTTAAAAAAGAAGTTTGCCAGCAACTATTTTTGTCACCCATTATCCATATGACGACATACATAGATCCTTCAACCTCACCTTTTACGTATTCATAAAACAAATTCTGAAAGAATTGATTAAGGCAAATAAGGGTAAATTTTGTCAAATTATAGACAAATTTTATTCTTTTTTATGACTGTTGCATTTTTACTATAGTTGTTTAAAATGAATTTATATATGATCCATATTGATATTTATTTTCATAAATAAATATAGGAGAAAAACTATGAATGTAAGGTATTTTTTCATAGCAGGGGCAATTACAAGTTCTTTATCTCTTGCTCTTCAAGAATCTGATCGTATAGTAAATAAACAACCATCTCATATCGTTGCTCCTTATACTGTTGAAGAAACTGATTTACAGCTTCTTGAACCAATAAGCAGTACAGTAGATACATTTGATATACTAGAAAAACAAAGTAGTAATAGTAAGGAAGTAGCAAAATAGCAAATTTATATAAAAAAGGTAAAAATTTAATGCTTTAAGTATTTGAGTCTTTACATTCTGGTTTCGTGTTTTTCAAAAGTACGCTTTTTACTAAGAAAGAGAGAGTGGACAACTAACGGTTCCTAAACTCTTCCCACACACATTGTGATGTATTACAGAGTTAAATATTGAAAAGACCTCAGCAAAAACAGGAGCTTGTTTGTACTTCGCTTTTTATCAGCAATGCTCTTTTTCTGCCCTCTATAACGTCTTTTTCTCGCTTGCCCCCTCACATCGCTCTAAAGGGTGAAATTTTTTTCACTCCCCACCAATCCGTTACCAAATTGACTTATCTTGAAGATTCCCCTTGGCCACTAATGTGTTTTACTTCATAAGTACACACTCACAAGACGAGCCCCATCCTGAATGGTTGGTGCAATTTTACTCTTCTGCATTTAATTGATACGAAAGAAGGGGGAAATTAGACGCAGAGAAAACTTATTTCTTAAGACACAATAAATGTGCCTTCACGCACCATTATGAAAAGTCATATTTTACAGCATAACAGAAGAATCATTTTTCTCAAAAAACAAGAGTTGTAGTTTCAGTGCTCGCAAAGCCAAGCCGATCAGCTGCTGCAAAGCTCCTTTGATAAGAGCGTAAAGTCTCCATATCGCCAAGCAAAGCAAGAGCCGCAAGATGCAGCAAAGTATAAGGTGCCCCAATGGTTTCATCTGTCGACCAATCCACAGTTTCCTTTTCTAAAAGTGGAGCACTATATTGAGAACGAAGCATTTCATGAAGACCAAAATCCCCTTCGCTCATTCTAAAGCTTCATCAAGTGCCTACTTTAAACGAGCCTCTGTCACTCTCTCTTAGAAAATTTCCAGTCCTTTAGCCACAAACTTCAAATGCACCAGCTGGCAAACTTTAGAATTATAAGGATTAATAGTCTGGCAAGCAGCGGCAAAAATACCAAACATAATTAAAAGCCCACAATCAAATTTTGAGCAATCTTTACTAACTTCGTCATTATAGAAAAATTGCACTTCTCATCTGGCAAGAAAATGGTGCCTAAATGATCACCTTTTCCCTCAATTTCAACCGACCACTCCAGATTTTCAAAAGCGCCGTTGCGCTTTCCATGGTCAGAATTTTGTCACCATCATAAACTTCATAGGGCTCTTCTTGCTCTTTCTTCTCAGACATCTGCCTAATCCCCATCTATTGCATCTCTATCTGCTTTATCTCCACCACCTTCACTCCCAATCTGCTTGATCATTGTCTCTTTCCCCTCTCATGACTTCTCAAACGCTATGTCGTGTTCTTGCAACACGCTTTTCAGTTCTTTTCTTAACCGGCAATACATTCTCACCTGCTTAAAGACGCCATAATAAAGTTCTAAAATAAGCACGGGAAAAAAAGCAACCCACATTGTCACCGACACAAACACTATGGCAAATATTGTTACAAGAATATCGTACATTTTCCCTCTATCGCCCTTTTTATAGCGATCCTCTTGGTGACAAGTTATTTTACCCCGTTGCTGTTTTACTTCTTGCAATTTTTTGATATTTTTTTTCAACAAACGCCACAATATTATGCAGAGTATTAACATAACTGGTATCAAGGCAAAAACACACACTGTAATAACTTCCCAAAGCACGAGGATAGAAAAAAGAGTGTTATACTGCCCCACTGTCAATTCCCGCCCCACTGTCAACCCCCATTGTGCCGAGGATAGGAGAGAGAGAATCTTGTTCCACAGCGCAATGAGAAGTGAGAGGGACAAAATTACAATACACTCTCTCACAGAAAAAAACTCTTTCACGAAAAAAGAGCGCAGTATGTCATAAAATGCTGTTTTTTTTTGCTTCATTTCCCCCAGCCCTTTTTCCAAGGACGCAATTTTTAACAACATGCTAATTTTAATGGCACTTCAAGTGCTTATGCTTTTTCATCGCTTTTCTTAATTGTCGCGTTACTTTAGAATACTGTATCCAACACTTGACAAAAGAATAACACAAAGCAACCACTGCCGCATTTAAGAAACAATCAAAGATTACCCCCACCAGAGCAAGGAGAAAAATAAATTTCATCATTGCAAACTGAGCTACAATCATCTTATCCATTTTGCACCCTTTCGCATTCTATGCATTGATCTTGTTGCTGCGTTATTTCTTTCAATTGCTGGAGCTTTTTTTTCAACTGAGAGGTTAATATTGCGCGAAGTACCAAAACAACAGGGAGCGTTATCAGAACACATGCCGAAATAAAGGTCAGCAGCAAAATAAGACAAGTAAGCACCCCAAATCTTTCCTTGTTTAAATCTACAATAAGACTCGGCTGTTGAAAGAAAGCTATATAAACATAAGCTTTGAAAGCCATAATGCTGAGAGAAATGACGGATATGATGATATAATCTTTTCTAGAAAACGCCATCAACTTTTTGAGTGAGAAGGGGTCCGCCCCTCTATGTGGTATTGCCCCTTTATGTGGTATTGATGTATCTGGTACTAAATTCTGATACTTACTTTTCTTTTCATCGCTTTCAAGACAACAAAAACGCTGCGGATGTTCTTTCATCACGCGTCTTTGTTCTTTTACTCTGTAATACAACCTCAAACGCTTGATCAATGAATAATAAGGCACCACAATAATCATATTAACAAAAATGGCAAAGACCACAATACTGATAAACATAAAAAAAACTAATGGTATTATAAGGATAATAGCTCCTGCCATGGCGTTTACACCTTGTCTAATTTATCTTGCAGATCAGCCATTTCTTTCACTTGCTGGACTGTTTTTTTCAATTTACGTTCCCGAATACTTTGAACGCCCCAAAGGATAGGTAAAGGTATCAAAAGACAAACCCAGATTAAAACTGGAAGAAGAAAAATAAGATAACCCACACCACCCCAACTTTCCCCATGTAACGTCTCTAATGGAGGTGTTGCAGAAGCAGAAACTTCTAAAACCATCATAATAAAAAAAGTGCAAAACGTGATGAGACAATTACCCAACGTCATTTTATAATTTTTCAACGAAAACACCACGAATGTTTCGAACAAAAAAGAACGCGATTTTTTATCAAGTATTGAATTTTTTACCTTCATTTTTCCCCCTTTTTTACTCTTCATTTGCCTTAATTTTTAACCTATTCCTGCTCTCTGGATTTTTCATTTTCCACGACAATTGATTTCTCTTAACGCATCAATTTTTATACCCATAATTCTTAATTCCCCCTCCTTGATAATAAAAATATCGCAACAAGATCTCTTCAATTTTTGGCTTCAAACACTCCGGCTTCATCAGACATCTTGAATCCTTTTTGCTTTAATGCTTGTTTTATCTCCTCAACGAGTTTCTACAGAGCATAATACCCTCTTTAGTCTTATCCTTTTCCCAAAGTGGAGTAGCATATTGGAAACAAAGCACTTTACAAAGATCAACGGCTTTCACCACCCATTTTAAGGCTTCATCAAGCGCCTGCTTTAAGCGCCTCACACGCACCCCTTTCTTCAAAAATTCCAATTCTTTCGCCTCAAAGGCCAGTTGTATCGCGAACAAAGACCTAGAATTGCGAGAGTCAATAGTCTGACAAGCAGCGGCAAGAAGACCAGTCACAATTAAAAGTCCACAATTAAACTGCGGAAAATCTTTCACTTTTTCATCATTATGAAAGAATCTGCACTTCTCTATCTGGTACCGGTAAATGATAGGTCGCAAAATGATCTCTTCTTTCTCCAATTTCAACTAACCATCCCAAGCTCTTTAAAAGCGCTGCTGCACCTTTCATGGTAAAATTTTTACCATCATCATAATCTTCACAAAACTCTTCCTTCACTTCTTGTTCACGAGATCTGCTGAGCTACTAATTCTTCCTCTTATGATTCTTCCAACATTGCGTTATATTTAAGAACGCGTTTCAGTTCTTTTCTTAACAGAAAGTACATTCTCGCCCGCTTGAATACAGAGTAATACAACGCGAAAATGAGCATGTTAATGAAAATAATAAAAAACGCCACAAACAACCCCCCCACGATAATCAATACTATAAGATCACTATCCATGTCTTCCCCAATTACTCTTTAGACGACTCATCTCGTAGACGGTTTGTATCATTTCGTTTGTAGATTGCTTCTTCCAGTTTCTGAATATTTTTTTCCAACAAATACCCCAATATAATGCGAAGCACCAACATAACTGGTATGAAGACCAAAACACACAGCGCTATAATTTCCTCTAATACATAGACCGTCTCAAGAGCAGTATTTTGCCACTTTGCCATCTGCCATCCTAAAAAGGCTAGAATAAATAAAGCCATTCTAAACAGCACAATGATGACAGAGATGTAAAAGATGATTCTATAATTTTTCGCTGAAAGAAATGCTTCTTCGAACGAAAAAAAGCGCGGTTCTTTATCAAGCGTTGAATTTTTCCCCTTCATTTCCCCTCATTTCTTTCATTTTCTTCAAATTTAAGCTTTTCGTAATCTTGTATAAAGGAGCTTTTTGTTCTTCTCAACAACTGATTTCTCTCAATCAATTTTTATATTCATAAAACTTAACGCATCATCTTTTATGGTAAAAAAAATCTCAACAAGATCTTCCCAGTTTTTGGCTTCAAACATCCCTTTCTTATCATACATCCTGAAATCTTTTTTCCTTAATTCTTATTTCATCTCCTCAACGAGTTCCCATGGTAATCTCTATTTACTTGCACAACTGCGAGTCTCTAGCTCTAAAACTCTGGTAGCTAACTACTTTCACGGACAAGCTCTCTACAACCCATTCAAGCAAAGCATAACTGAGTTACTCCACCCTTACCACTTCTTTGTCCAACACCACAGACACGTTCAAGATGAATTTATTCAATGTTGCCTCAAAGATGCTTCCCTCAAAGCCAAGTCGATTGCCTTGTGCAAAGCTTTTTCAATAAGAGAGCAAGGTCTCAACATCACCAAGCAACGCAAGAGCCCCAAGATCACAGCGCATCATACCCTTCTTGGTTTCATCCTTTCCCTAAAGCGAACGACCATATTGGAAGCGCAGCACTTATACGAAGATCAACAGCTTTCATTGCCCATTTTAAGGCTTTATCACGCGCCTGCGTTAAGTGCCCTGCACGCATTTTTCTTAAAAAATTTTAAGTCCCTTAGCCACAAAATCCAATTATATCGCTAGCAAAGTTCTAGAATTAAAGGGGTCGATAGTTTGGCAAGCAGCAAAAACCTAGCAAGCAACAGCAAGAAGACCAGTCACAATTAAAAATCCAAAAATCAAATTGCGGAAAATCTTTATTCATTTCCTCATTATCAAAGAAATTACACTTCGCAATCCGTTAAAAAGGTGGAAACCAAATGACCACCTCTTCCCTCAATTTCAACCAACCGCCCAAAGCTCTTTTAAAAGTGCTGTTGCGCTATAGTTAAAACTTCATCATAAAAACTTCGTCACCATCATAATCTCCACTAGGCTTTCCCGCACTTTTTCCTCACGAGATCAAACCATTAGTTGTCCCCCATGAACGCTCCGACACTGTGTCGTACCCATTTCATCACGCTTCTCAATGATTTTGTCACGTTGTAAAATACCTCTCCCATGCTTAGAGGCAATAACTCCACCTTGCAGAAAAAACCAAGGATAATGGCTTACGGGAATAACGAAAACAAAGAGCGAAAGCCAAGAAATGCTCTAAAACGCTTCACTTATCCTCAATCACAGTGTGGTTGATAATCCCTGTCCGTTTTTCTTGCTGCTGGCTCTCTTCTTCTAATTGTTGAATCATTTTTTTCAACTTACACGTCACAATAATACGAAGCACCAAAATAATCGGTAAGAATAAAAGGGTACACACAAGAACCCATGCAAGTGGCAGCAACATTATAATGGAAAAGATATCTCCACCTATCACCATTAGAAATCCTAAGAAAATGACCGTAGGAAAAAGTATCATGACTGTAGAGATATAGAATACCTTTTTATAATCTTGCACAGAAAGAAAAAGTTGTTCTTTATCAAACACTAAATTCTGCTTCATTTTGCTTTTCTTTTTTTGATATCTGCTCAAGCACTGTATCACGTTCTTTAAGCACGCGTTTCAATTGCTTTTTCACTTTGCAATAGAGTCTCGCATACTTGATCAACAGATAAAGAAACACCAAAGCAACCATCGTAAATAAAGTGCCCGTTACTGTCACAGTCAAAAAACGGAGAGCCATTAATGCCACCAAACTATTTGTCATTTCTCTCTCCTATCGCGCTCTGCATACGGATGACTTTATCACGTTGTTGTGTTGCTTCTTCCAGTAGCTGAATTATTTTTTTCAATTTGCTCGTCAATTTCATGCACAATAGCCCAATGATCGGTATGAAGAAAAAAGCACACGCTGATATGTTCGACAGCAACATCACTAAAGCATTCGTATTTCCCTTCCCATCCACCGTGAACACTATATTGCCAACAGCCAGTAAAACCGCAATAATGACAGCAATGAAAAAGAGTGTTTTACACTCCTTTGGCTCAAAGGCCATAGATTTTGTACATGAAAAGTAAGGCTCTTCTGTTTCAAATGCTAAATTTTTCCCCTTCATTTTTCCCTCATGAGAGCACAATGGTGATGTCTCCCTCTTTTTCAGTTCCTTAAGCATGCTAAAATACAATTTCACACGCTTGATGAAAAAATAATGAAGCCCAACAATAACCATAAAGAACAAAATGGCCATGATGATGAGTCCGAAAAGACCCCAATATCCTATAAAATAAAGCACTTCTTTCCCCTCTCACATTTTGAGATTTATCGGTTTAGTCTCTGCTGCTGCAATTTTTTTCAATCTCTTCATCATTTTTTTCACTCTCTGATTGAGTATACCGTAGAGTATTAAAATGACAGGTAAAGAGAAGGCAAAACATGCCAAGACCAAAGCCACTAACACACCGGTAACACAGTAAACGAAAAACCACACAGGGGTAGTCTCTATCAACTGTTTCATCGCTTGCCCCGTCTCCATTCCATTGTGCATCCCATTTAGCATCTTTCCTCCCACCACTGAGCATGAAAGTAGGAAGGGCACAAATATGATGACAAATAGAACAAGAGAGAAAATGAATAGCCTTTTATAATCTTTTCCTGAAAGAACCAGAGACTCTCTAAAGGAAAGGGGACTAACTTCCCTGTCAAATGCTAAATTCTTCCCCGCCATCTCTTTTTCATGACTGCTCAAAAACTGCTCCTCGCTCTTTTTGAGTTTCTTCAAGATCCGAGAAAAAGCCCTTAGACGCTTAATACGCTTAACAAAAGAGTAATAAATTGCACAAATTACCGTAAAGGTACAAACAACAATCATGCTATATGCGATAATCACTATCGCAAAGGACAATACTGCAATCAACACTACCAAAAAAGTCATCTCTCTCTCCCTATCGCCTTCTATAGAGTAACCGGTTTATCTGGTTGCCCAAACGATTTTTCCGATAATGATTTTTCTAGTACCGATTGTTTTAACTCTTGAAACATTTCTTTTAAGGCACGATTCAACATGATGTGTAAGATAAAAATGCCAGGAAAGAGTCCGACAAGATATCCAAAAATCGTATTTGGCAAGGAACATATAAAAGCAAAGACGCCATTCCATCCAGCGGCACGCCACAATTCTTCCAGATGCGCTCCACTCAACGAACCCTGCCCCTCAAAAAAAATTTTTAAATTTTCTATAAACGATTTTTGAAAATTTTCCTGAGCCATTGCTTGAAGCTGTTCTTGAGATATTACGTGAAAAAAACTCAAGGGATTTAAGTAGCCTATAGCGACAACGAGCACCAAGAGGATGACAGCTAAACAGAAGATGACAACAGTGTCTCTAGGTGAGAGAACCATCCATTTTTTGAAGAAAAGGAGCTTAGATTCTTTATCAAGCTCTCCCTGCGATACGAAAGCCGTACCATCTTGTTTTTGAAAAGATTCGTGTTGTGTTTTGTCTATAGTCACGCTGAGATCCCCTCACTTCCTAAATATTCTACAGCACTCACCACCGTGAGGCATCTACCTAAAATTCTTCTCACAATGGCGCCCATTCCATCACACACTTTCATTACGCGTCTCAATTTTTAAAATAAATAAAGCACACTCTCGCATGCCGGATAAAAAAGGTGAGAGAGCAAAAATGGGCTTAATCAATAAAGGACCCACGAATATCCAGAACAGGAAAAATAAAATAATGAGATAAAAAAGACTCGTCACTCTGTTCCCCCGATCGCGTTTGGTATACAGATCACCCCGTATACAGAGGTCCTGTTGTCAATTTGCTTTTTCCAATTGCCGTACGGTCTCTTCACGGAAGAAGCAACACTGCGCGTAGCAGCAAACGAAACAAGCAGTTACAAAAACATATGCCAATGTGAATTTCGTTCTTAGCACAATAATAATAACAATGCTAGCTTCTCATTTTGTCAACTTGCCCTCTCAGAATGCGTGCCAAAATGGCCATTCTTGAAACTCCAATGATAAACCAGAAAGGAAAAAGACCCCACATAATGCGCTTACCCAGATAATGCTCTCATTGAAAGCATGAAACTCTAAAAGACAGGGGCAAGAACATTTTGTTAAGCTTTGAACTCTACCCCTTTATCTTTTTGTTACACCTTTTATAAGAAGCTTATTTCTGTATTACCTTTTTAACCCTTCTCGTTCAGTCCTTTCTCCAAACTGAGATATGCTCTGACACGTTTGGTAAAAAAGTAATAAATTCCAACAATGAGCATACTGTTTAAAATAGCGATGATAATAAGACCGAAAGAAAAGAGAATACCTAACAATACTGTAAAAAGAATCATTTTTGCCCTCCATTTTGTTGTGTAGATGATGTTTCCAATTTCTGAAGCATTCTTTTCAAATTACGATTGAGAAAGAAATGGAGCACCAAAACGACGGGTAAGAATGTGATACACAATGCCCAGATCAGAGTCGGCAAAAAAACGATAAAGTCAAAAAAGCCCCCTCCTCCGCCATAAATTCTTCCAGTAAACAACCCTAGAAAAAAGACCGGCAGGGAAAATATGTTAAAAGACGCTAAAATCAACATAACCATAGCTATACAAAAAATTATGCTATAATCTCTTACTGAAAATTCCATACATTTTTTCAAAGAAAAGAGCTGTGATTTCTTACTAAAGGCTGAATATGATCCAATCTCTGGATGCTCTTGCGCAAACTTGCGTTGTGACTGTAATTTGTCTTGTGGTTGTAGCTGATCATTTATCATGCTGACATTACCACGCTTTTTCATTTTTTTACAAACCACCTCTCATGAGGCATTTAATGAAAACTGCCTAACGAATCTCCCCTATACATTAATAAGAAAAAATGCGGATACCGATAGTACATGAATTGCATAAATCAAATGACAACAGAACACCAATATAGTGGCTTCCCATGCCTCAATGTATCAATACACACACTCATAAATATCTGATAGCTTTATACACATAGCTTTATACACAAAGAGAATCGTTAACAACCTTCATGAAAATTTTCAATCCCTCTTTCAAAGAATGCACCAAAAAGTATAGCGCGTATCACAAACAAGTCACACATACATTTACATTAACAAACAAATATGAGCGCATAAAAACAGCATCTTTCAATATGACATCTCATAATTTCATAACAGTTTCATGATAAAATGCGTTGTTACAAAACAGCAAAGATGAAGAGAAAAAAATTTATATTTATACTCTATAAAAGATATTTCTAAAAAATCAAATATTAAGAAAAATGAGCACTACCGGATAATTTTACCATTTATTTGAACATTCACATTGTATTATCGACATTTTATTTGAAATAACAAACAGTGTTATGGTATAATGACGAAGGGTAAAACTTGTTTTTATAGCTATATTCTGTTAAAAACATGATAAATCTTCCTCTAAAAAGGATATTGAGATATGCTTAATAATGTGATGCACAACAGGCATCTCGGTGCTACAACCAACGGCGGAATAATGGCTTTTGAGACAAAGGTTGAAAAATTCTGCAAAATCTCCTCAAACAGAAGAAGCAACAAAACACTACATCAGAAAACACAATGTCATGCGTTATGGCGGCATGACTCATAATGGTATTTTATTGTGTTTTGTCCACATTTGGAAAAATTGCCCTTTAAGCTCTCAACACACATCAAATATTTCTATAAAAGGCAAAAATTTCTAGTGAAAAAATAAGCAGTGATAATGGCAAGATAACAATGGTAGTGAAAAATTTACAACAGAGATGATTTTACCATCCAAGGAGCGTTGCTCTTCCTTGAGATAAAAAGTCAATTTCACATCCCCTGCTTTTTTATCAACAACCACCACCGATTGCCCCCATTATAGTATTTGCTCCAATAGCTTTTACACCGCCTCTCTTAAACAGGCAGTTTCCCCTCTCTTACAGGGAATTTTTTTGTAAATTCAAATGGTAGATTCATGAAAATACGTAAAAAACGCGGTAGACCTAAAATAATAAGAAGGCTAAAAGAACCAAATGGCCGTATTTCACGTGCCAAAAACTCTCCCCTATCTTTTTCTCAGCCTACAATTGAAATGCGTGCGAAACACCTTGGTCTTAGCATAGAAGAAGCCAAAAATCCGCTTGTCGGTACCTATATTGGACGACTTTGTTTACAAGGATATAAGCAGAATGCATCAGGCATCAGTAAAGAGCAATATGATACTGCACAACAATACCTACAAATTAGAAACGACTATTTATGTGCCAAAGGTTTTCCAAGCGGATATTATGATGACTTTACACACACCTCAGATGAAAAAGCGCATAAACAGTGGATTCAAAAAGCAACCAATCGCTATGAAGACATGAAAGAAGCGATTAAAGAAGCACAACATCTGCATCGCCAATATAACTTTCATGCTGCATTACAATATCTTGTTGTAGAAGATCAACCACTCCCCTACCTTGTCTGCTCGTTACGGATTATTCTTAATGCACTTCATAAACATTTTGAAGGTTAAATAGGTTAAAGAAAGAATGCGCACCCAATATAAATCATACATATGTCAATATTGACCCAGTATGCTCCCTCTCTAACATTGCTGCGTTACATTATGGAACTTATAGAACAACAGCACCAAAATTTATTGAAAAATTAAAAGCGTGCGTGCTTTGAAAACCCTAAAAAAAATCTCCCCACCACCAATATTCCCATCAATAACGGCCCTACGGGCCAACCGTAATACCCAAACCTCATCACCACCAACTCCCCCTCAGACAACCCACACATCCAGACCCCCATCATCAAAATAGCAAACCTCATTTAATCTTTACCAAGCAGCATTCCCCTACCCCAAAGAAAGGAAAAGAACAATTTTCCCCCACGGAAAAAACTTCTTAATTGGATTAGTTAAGTTTTGCCAAACCAGCAGATTGGCTAAAATAAAAAGCATAAAGTTACATTTTTTGTTGACAATATATGAAAAATCATATTTAATAATGGATGCGGGAAGGGGTTTTTTGTGCCTAAATTTCATTATATCTATTAAGTGTATCATATCGCGTTGTCCTTCAAGATAGTGACGTGAAATACATTTGCGCATTTTAAAATGCAATCACATTTCTATCTAATTTCGACTTTCTTTTGTATCCCCAAGTGATAAACAGCAATCGTTGGAATACCAACCTGACGCATTAGCAAAACATAGTTACGTGTTCGAGGAATTTAACCAGCACCAATGAAATCAACCAAAATCGCTCTATCCACCTAAGCTACTCCCCTAATAACGCAATATTGAATACAGAACTTGCCCAATGAGGTTATGTCATAACCATATAAATAGCCAGCAAGTCGTATCTTCTTGAAAAAAACAAGCTAGATTGGTAAAAATGAGGAATCTTTGTCTTTCAAAGCAGGAAATTAATATAAAAGAATTTCTTATCACCACTGTAATATATAAAGCGTGGTAAATCACAAGAGTACACAAGGCTTTCTATTTTAAAACATCAAGATGAAATTGCCTATGCACACAAACTTTTCATAAAATTTTACAAATTTTGAAGATATAGAAAACACTCAGATTTTTGACTTGAGAAAGCCTATAAATCTAAACTGAAAAACCTTCTTACGAAAATTTCTACGACACAAAAGAGAACCTCATCATCCCTTATGGAAATCAATGGAAAACATTGTTTAGTCAAAATATGAAAATAATATTTAACACCGATTATAAATACGGAGATAAATATTATGAAACCGCAAGATTCAACTCCACCCACTCACGTTTCATCACAAACACAAGAAAGTGAAAGCGCCAATGAATCGTTAGAAAGTCTTCTTGCACGTTTAGAGACAAGCGCCGTCCAAAAAGAAGATACAACATTCAATCGTGAAGAATTAAAAGATATTATTACAAAATTGGAACAGGACATTGCTGATGGGAATTGGATCAAAGCCGATTATGCAAAAACAGATTTTAAAATGATGCCTGTCTTAGTAGAACAGGCAAATCGTAAATATCCAGAAATGAAACTTAAATATGCGATGACACCTCAAGACTTTGCCCTCTCAGTGAAAGAAGCTGTGGAGAATGGAGTTGAAGCTTCCAGATACATAGTGAACACAAAGGAAAGGGGAATTCATTTTGCGGTGATTGATCAGAGAACTATTGATGACAAAACATCTTTGATATTTTTTGAACCCACAACACTTAATAATATGAATCCAGCAATGCTGGCATTAAGGACCCAAATGGCCATTGAAAGTTATCAATTGCCTCATTGTCATTTTTCCATGGTGGAAATGGATATTCAACGAAGCTCCTCTGAATGTGGAATGTTTAGTTTGGCGCTTGCCAAAAAGCTTCATATCGAATCTGAAAAACTGACAAGAATGCACAAAGATAATATTAACGGCGTATTATGTAAAAAAGATTCTGCTTTATCTTCTGATAAGTTGGATACATATCTTCCACCATCTTTTTATAAACACACGCAAAGTAAAAGACGTCTTAAGGAATATATGCAATCAAATCCGGAAGCTGGAAATGAAAAAGTGAACAAAAAAGGTGAAACGCTTCCTGAGAGGTTTGATAAGAGTTTAGTAACAACACAGGAGAAAACTGTCTCTGTTTCTCAACACAGAAAAAGGGTCACTGAATATAAATCTATCATGATGTAATTTTTTAACGTTTTTTTCCAATATGCATGAGGCATTAAATGTTGCATTCGGCTTTATGCATATGGGCAAATTCATTTGCTTTTTCTTCGATTCGAAGCATACAAACAATGCAAACAAGTCTGCCTAGTAAGGCAAAAGGTGGCTTTTGTAATCAAAAAAGCTAAAACCATACATACAAAAATTCATTTAAACGTCTAAATGGCACTCCCAACATCTTCAAACAACATCTTCAAATTTGAAGATATAAAACACCTCTAAATTTTTAATCCTTTGCCAACAAATTATCGTTTTGAACTTGAAAGTCGCTCTTATGAGAGATTCTGCGCTCTCCTCCCTCTTCCTTTTTGAAGAAGAAACCAATACCAAACATTGTTTAGCCAAAAGTGGAAAATAATATTCTAGCTCCGACTTTTAACACGAAGGTGAATATTATGAAACCACAAGATTCAAAAAACACAGCCCACAATTCATCACAAACGCAAGAAAGTGAGAGTGCAAATGAAACATTAGAAAATCTTCCCTCAAATTTAGAACAGCTCAACCTCGAAAAAGAAAAAAAGATTCCATTCAGTCATGAAGAATTACAAGATATTATTGCAGGCTTAGAACGTGATATTGCTGATGGAAACTGGCTCAGAAATAGTTACTATTATGCAAGTACAGATCTTAAAATGATGCCAGCTCTGATAGACCAAGCAAATCGTAAATATCAAGGATTAAATCTTAAACTTATTACAACATCTGAAGACCTTGTTTTCTCAATAAAAGAAGCAATGCATAATGGCGTTCAATCCTCCAGATATATAGTGAACACAACGGATAGGGGAATCCATTTTGCGGTACTTGACCAAAGAACCATTGATGAAAAAACGTCCTTGATATTTTTTGAACCAGCAACAATCAATAATGAGATACCTTTATTGCTAGCAGTAAGAATGCAAGTAATCATTCAAGACAAATTGCCTGAATGTTATTTATCCAAAGGAGAGATGGATATTCAGCGGAGTTCCTCTGAATGTGGGATAATCAGTTTAGCGCTTGCCAAAAAGCTTCATATTGAGTCTGAAAAATTGACAAGAATGCACAAGGATAATATCGACGGTGTGTTAAATAAAACAAATCTTACCTTACCTTCTAATAAGTTAGATCCGTATCTTCCAGCTACTTTTTATAAACACACGCAAGGTAGAAGACGTCTTAAGGAATATGGTGAATCAAATCCAGAGGCTGAAAATGCAAAAGTTAATAAAAAAGGTGAAACACTTCGTGAGAGGTTTGATAAGAACTTAGTGACAACAGAGGAGAAAACTCTCTCTGTTTCATTACACAGAAAAAGGATCACTGAATATAAATCTCTTATGATGTAATTTTTAACGTTTTTGCCAATATGCGGAGGGAAAGCCTATCACGCTTTGCAGGTATAAAGCATGTAATTTTGCATATTAAGTGTTTTTAGAGCGTATGCTAAATATTCGGAGCAAAACTTACCCGTAGAGCCATAAAGTGAACCACATGAGTGATCAAAGAACCAATTGAAAGAAACCAGACTGTTTACAGAGCAACAACAGAGCAACAGTAGTAAGAATCTTCATCCTGTAGAATGAGGAGAAAGTCAAGCATCAGACTCATAGATTAAGTTTGTTTGCTTTTTTAATTTACAGAATGCAAATAATATAAGCCATATTGAAGAAAAACGCTACTGTTCTTTCAAAGACAGCACATTTTAAAGCAGTATTAAAAGCTCTAAGACTATTTTAAAGACAATACACAACATATCTCCCTAGCTACGCAGAACTTAAATATTTTGCAAAAGCATAGGCTTTAAAAACACCTCTCATAGAATTCTTTTAGAAAACCTTTCTACCACCACAAGCAACCATACCAATAACCAGTTTCAGAAACACCATCACCTACCAACTTAGTAATCAAAGTTTCACTGCTCTTTTGTTTTTAAAGAGCAAGAAAGACGTTAATTTTTAGTCTGTTAATCTGCCCCGCCTTGTGCGGGGATTTTTTTATGGAGGAATAAATGAGAAAAATATCACAAGAAGGACTAGCAC